>NZ_BACT01000581.1:0-32719 GCF_000333255.1 Methylobacterium sp. B1
ATCGCGCCAGCAGTGAGCGCCGGGGCAGGAGCGGATCGGATGCGTTCGTTCGGGCGGCCTTCCTGACGCCTCCGCCCGTATCGCTGCAAAGTCGGGGGCCGCGGTCGAGCACCATCCGGCCGGGCCGATGGTTTCGTGCCTCGCATCCGAATGGGGAACGGGATTCGACGCCGTGCGCGGCGCGGCCGCTGGCGCCGCGCGGTGCCCAGGGTCTCTCAGAGGGGGGCGTGTAATCCCATATCGCGGCCCCTGCGTTCCAAACAGTCGCTAGTTCTTGACGGGGCTGAAGCGACGCGCTCTTGCTGATTTCGTCCAGGGACAGTGGCTCTGAGTCGCGCCAGAGTTCTGCGCCCCTGCGTGTTCAGACTTTCGTCCGGTCCATGCTGGCAAGATCACTTCTCAACCGCTGGTCGATCTTTGCGTTCAATATGCTGATCGCGTTGCCGCTGACGCTCGCGCTCGTCGAGGTCGCCATCTTGCTCTGGGGCGCTGGATTTCAGCATCACGCCACGATTCACGAGGCCGGGCATCTGATCGAGGGGATGGGCGTGATCCTGATCGGTTGGGGCGTGGTGCTGGAAGAGCGCCCTGGCGTGAGCCATCTCCTCGGCGGCCTTCCGACCGAGGATCCCGATCGCGAGGCGGCGATCGACGCGCTCTGTCACCATTGCGGACTCGCTCTGCTGGTGCTGGGGCTCGTCGCCGAGATCCTCGTGCAATGCGTCGAGGTCCCCGATCACATCATCAATACGGACCGGATCGAGCGTGTGGTTCTGACCGGCGGGGCCGTATTCCTGGCGCTCGGCCTCGCCACGCTGGCGCGGCTCTCCGCCGGTCTCGCGGCATTCCGCGCGCCAATTCCCTTGGACCCCGAAGGCTCCCTGCCTGAGGCGGGGCCGCGCTGAGAGCCCTGAGCCCGACGACCGGTCCGGCTCTCTGCGGGGGACGGCGCGGCTGCTAGGCTGCGACGGCAGCCTCCGGTTCGACGAGGGTGAGATGCGACGGTCGCAGCACGTCGAGGCGCTCGTGCGCGTTGTCGAAGGCGGCCCGGATCGTCGTGCTCGCGTCCTCGACGGCAACCAGGACAGCCAGTTTCTGGGCGCTGGCGCGGTCGGCGACGCTGCGGGCGGCCGCGATCAGCGACTGCTCCAGGCCGAGAAATTCCGCCTCGGCATCCCGTCCCGCATCCCGCGCGGCCGATGCAAGACGGTCCAGTACGGCTTCCAGGGCATGGCGCAGGACAAGCGTCCGCACGCGCTCCTGCAGGAGCGCCCTCTCGTCGATCTTCATCGGAATCGGTCCGCGTTGGGGAACACGGCCAAGCTCTCATACTTTGGCTCACCGTGCAGCCACCTTTTTGCAACAGAGCAATACTGTCTCGTGCGCCGGGCGCGCGGCGCGTTCACCGTTTCGTCGGCGAGATCATGCAAAGTTGTTCTGCAATCGTGTGTCGAGTATTTGCTCATCCTGAGAATCGAAAGCGCTGTCTCGATCACTTCATGGCGCAAAATTGCGCGCATCGAGGTGCGCTTGGCCGTTCGAATACCTCCGATGCACCGGGGGCGTTGTCTCCCGCGAGGGGGCGATGACGCCGCCGCGACGGGGCTGGGGGCGGCCGGCTGCCGCTCAGTACGGCGTGCCGCGCTGGCGCCGGTCCCGCAGGGCCTCGGCGTGCCATTCGAGTTCGTCGAGGAAGCGGTTGGCCGCCGTCGTGATCCAGGGCTCGGCAGGAATGCCCTGGCTGTCGATGGCTTTCTGGAGCCGCGGGATCGGCAGGAGCGAGGGGATGCTGGACATGCCCATCTCGGCAAGCATCGCCCGCAATGCCATTGCCGCCCGGACGCCGCCGAACTGACCGGCCGAGTAGCAGCAGATGGCCGACGGCCGCCAGAAGTACTCTTCCAGGAAATGGTCGAGGGTGTTGGAGAGCGCGGGCGGGACGCCGTGATTGTACTCGGCCGTGACCACCAGGAAGGCGTCCGATCCGCGGAAGAGGTCGGCGAGGCGCTGCAGGGGCTCCGGCGCGGTGCCGGCCGGATATTCCTTGTACATCCGGTCGAGGAGCGGGAGCTTCAGCTCGGCGGGGTCCACCAGCGGGGCGGCGTGGCCGCGCGCCTCGAGTTGCGCGATCAGGAACTGCGCGGCGCGGTTGCCGATGCGGTCGGTGCGGACACTGCCGAGAATCACGGGGATGGTCAGGGGCATGGCGATCTCCGGTTCCCCCGATCATGCCAGAGGCCGGCGGACCACTCCAGACGCCAGGCGATCCCGGCCGGGTCAGGCCTGGGTGCTGCTGGTGAGTGCAGCCGCGATGCCCACCGGGCCGCCCGTCGCATAGGCGGCGATCGCCTTCGTCACCTGTTGCAGGAAGGATTGCAGGCCGTCGCCGCTGCCGGTCGCCGACGTGGCATCGGCAGTCGCCGTCGTACCGGTGGACGCGCTTGTGGACGACGCGCCGTCCGTTGCGGCGCCGGTCGGCGCGGATGTCCCGCTCTGCGTCGCGTCCGACGCCGGCCGATGGCCATGGGGGCCGCGACGGTGATGGACGGGCGCCGCGCCGTCCGCGGTCGGGCTCGACGACGTGCCGGTCGCGGAGGCTTCGTCGGCATTGGCGGTGGCGTCCGCCGGTGTGGTGACGCCGCTCTGAAGGCCCATCTGGCTGAAGTCGGATTGCAGTTGCAGGAGCGACGCCATCAGATCGTTCGACAGGGTCGGTGTCGATGTGGTGCCGGTCGTCTGCCCGGTGCTTCCGGTAGCCTGGGTGGTGGTCGGATCCTGGCCCGCCGTGGTCGAGGTGCCGGCCTCGATCCGGGCCGTATTCGCCGCACGCGCCTGTCTCAGGGCGCTGACAAGATCCCGCTGGAGAGAACTGCCCGTAACCGCATTCGCCGACATGCTACGCCTCCGCGACCGCCTTCGGTTCGGGGAGGCACGGCGCATTCCAGAATTTTCCCAATGATTTCAGCGACGCTCCCGGGCCGGGGACCGGCAGGATCGGCCCAGCGGCAGATTCTGCCGCTCTACCCCGCCGACAGGGGGCGGGTCAGGTCGGTGCGGCGCGGGGGGCTGTTCGTCGACGAAGACAAGCACGGCGATCTTGATCCGCTCAACGCTAGGCAGAGCCGGGTCGCCTCCTTCGGTCCCCGCCGCGGCCCGCCGACATTTCGGGTGCCGTTCCGAGTGAACGCGGTCGTCGACATGCGCGGCCGCCCCGAGACCGTCCGGTGGCGCTCGCGATCGGCATTTCGCCTTGAGCGCTGCGCGCGTCTCAGCCGTATCGACGGCCGGGATCTTGGGCCGGCGCACGGACGGGCTGAAGCGGCTGCTGACGAAGGGGCCCCGAGATCCGGTCGCAAGAACGGATCGGCATCAGCGACCAACGCCGTGCGATCTGAGAGGCGGGGCTGCGATGGGGGCTGATGGCGCCCCGGGCAGGACTCGAACCCGCGACACGGCGATTGACAGTCGGGGCCATGTCATTGGTTCGGAAGGACGGCGTTGCCGTGGGTTGAGTTGCGGCGGCCGGTCATGGTGAGCCCCGTTTGCCGCCGAACGGCGCGCCGACCAGGTCAACGCAACCATTTGGCGATGAGAAACTTTTGGACGTTCCGCCAGCGCTTAATCACAGGCTTCGCGAATACAGCAATGATTGGTGTATTAGAAAGATATTTTCTAATATCTATATATTGTCAGGCATTCGAACGATTTTGTCTTGATGTTTTTAGGACCCTATGGAATAAACCGTTTGCGGCGTTGAGCGTCAGACAATGACAGGTCGAAGTGAGGCCGATTTATTCGGCAGGCCTAATCAGTCTAAAACGACGAAATGAGTGTAATGCAAAACTCTAAAATTGCGCAAGACTGCAGATCAAAATTGATAGAATCTAGAAACATCGGTCAAAATCGCAACGAAAACCCAGTCGTTTCGTGCGAACAATCTGTCGCGCGGACACTGGGCTTCTCGCCTTCGCGGTCCCGCCGTCTCGCGCCCTTTCCTGCCCGCGGTGGCCTAGCCTCATGAGCGAGGGGTACGATCCGATTCGCGAAGCCGTCGCGGCACATCGATCCTCTGGCTGCACAGTAAGGCCATGGAGCATCAGAGACCCGCTTTGGCTGGTCGACAGTGAGTCCCCGACAGACGGAGATCTAATGGTGCTGGTCATGTGCCATGGCCTCATGGGCTCGCCACGCCGGCTGCAACGGGCCGCCGCGATGGCAAAGGATCCTGCGACCGTCTCCGAACTGCGCGAGGCTGCCCGGCCGCGAGCACACCGCGGACGCCACCCCGCGCTCGCGCGCCTAGAGGGTGACGGCTTGGTGGTCAGCCAGATCTGTCGGACCTGGACACGGTGAAGACGGCAATCGTGAACTTAGCCTTTTTGCGCCTTCCGACCGACAAAATTCATCCGTGGCACAGTGCCTATTATAGCACATTCGTCGTCGCATGAAGTGTGTAGGCTACCCTCAGGTTGTACGAACGGTAATTCTATGACTCAGCGTTCTGACGACGCGGGCCCCCGCAACCTTACATGGCACACGTTGCTACCTCGTGAGCAGCGGTGGCGCGCCTTAGCACAGCGCCCGGTGATAGCTTGGTTCACCGGCCTGTCTGGCGCAGGGAAGTCGAGCATTGCCAACGCAGTAGACCGCGCGCTTATTGAGGCCGGGCGTCACACCATGGTGCTTGACGGCGACAACTTGCGTCACGGTCTCAGCAACGACCTGGGCTTCGAAGACGCTGACCGCGTTGAGAATATTCGCCGCGCCGCCGAGACCGCACGCCTCATGGCTGAGGCTGGACTGGTAGTGATTGTTTCACTGATCTCCCCTTTTCGCCGAGAGCGCGCTATGGCGCGCAGCATAGCGGGCGACGTACCTTTTCTTGAGATATTCATTGATACGCCGATTCAGGTCTGTGAAGCACGCGATCCTAAGGGGCTCTATCATCGTGCCCGGGTCGGTGAGATCCCGCATTTCACCGGCATCTCCGCACCTTATGAACCTCCCGAGGCGCCAGACGTCGTAGTTCAAACTGAGGGATACACTATTAGCCAATCCGCTGCGTCACTCATCCCTAAGTTGATGCAGTCCTCCGTCGATATCAGAGCTGCAGCAAAGGAGGCCGGATCACGGAGTTTTGAAGTCGAAAGAGTGCATGGAATGACCTGACATAACGGCCCGGGCGTAGCAGACACATACAGATACATATATTCGTCTTCCGCATGGTGCGAACGATCGCGGCATCGGGGGCGCTTGTGGAAATTGTGCGAAAACGTCTCGAAGTCGGGCAGGATTATCGCTCGGTCAATGGCGATATCCACGGTGTCATCATCAAGATGTGGCCCGTCGAGAACGGATCGGAGGCCCTCGTCCGAACCCAATCCACCGGCGAAGTGGTACGCGTGTTCATCGCAGGCGAGAAACGACTGGAGAAGCGGTGACCTTTGGTTGAGCTGAACGATCAGCGATCTCAGACAAACGTTGCTTCGGTGGCGTCTCAAGCTTCCGCACGATCCAAGCTTGGTCACGAAGGGCGACCTCTTGGGTTGGTCATTAGAACAGGCGGCCTTGATGGCGGGCAGCGCCACGGTCACAGGTCAATCCAGGCGTGATTTAAGTCAATGTTGCCAGCAGCGTCGCGATAGACCTCAATCGTGTCGGGGACGCCCGGCGGCACCGGCGGGATCTCCTTCGCCGGCGATGGCAGCGTGATCGCAGCGAGGCAAAGGTGCCCGTCTTTCCGCGCGGGCGGCGGTGCAGGTTGTCGCCGAGAGTTGCGCAACGCCGTCCAGCCGAGCCGGTGAGCTCCGGTGCCGAACTGGTCGATGACGGCCAGCGCGTTCGCCCGCATCGCCGTTTATCTCGTCGGGATGAGATATCGGCACGGCAAGGCGTCCTCCGACAGGCGCTCGATCTGATCGCGCCCGGTTGCGGCGGCCGGCGGGAGTTGGAGGGAAGAGCGACTGGCCGACATTGGCGCCTCGATACTCGTCGCCCGTAGCTGGAGTGTGTGCAATCGAATGTGCGCTCCGGAGTATGCTACGCTCGGGAATGGCGCCACCGAAGCAATCAACGGCTAGCTCAAAAGCCGTTGAACCCCCGGTATCGCATAGTCTTCTCCGAGTAGAGCAAGTCTACAACGCCTTGATTAAGTTGATCCCGTCGCGGCAGCATATCGGCTCAATCATGTTCGACCGCCTCTTGCGCTTGGCTGAAGCAGTAGGCGCGTCCCGAGTGCTCTGCGGTAAGAATGGCCAGAGCGTCATCCGTCTCGCCGATCTCGACGGCATCATGGCTCGCATTGAAGATGAGATCGGGCCTGATCTGCCGGCACCTCAGCAAGACGGTCGGTTGTTCGGCCTGCGTCTACGTAGCGGCATCCAAGCGGCCTGGCGAACCTGTGAGATTACGAAAGCGTCGGGCAACGACGCGCCAGAGGTGTGCGAGATCGAGGGCGGGCCCGGTCACCTGACCTCTTGCATGCGTAAGCTGGGATGCCGTTCCTGTGCGATCATCGATCTGCCACAAGCGGTGAGGGTCCAGTGTATTATGCTCCCTGGTCCGTTCGGGGAGCATCGCGTCAGGTCAAGTCACCCGGTCCGCATCGTGTTTAGCTGATTCAGGCCGGAACACCCGAAACGGACCAGACGCATCGCTGGCCCGTGCTGATCAACATCGACAACATGCCCGAGATGCCGTCCTCCGCTGCCGCGCGCTACAGCGCGAATGTCGCGCAGGCATACGTTCATCGTCATCGGCCAGGAGTTGGGGACTCCGAACAGTTCTCACGCGCAGAACGTCATGGTCGATTTCGTCGCCCGCATGAAGCTCAAGCGGCCCAGCCGCTACTTCTCTTGGCTGCTGACCGGCTCCGTCGAGGATATCTACACCCGTCGTGCGTCAGTAGCGGGTGGAACGGCCGCCCAAAATGCCGGGCGGCCAGGAAAACATATGAGGGACTTATGGTGCGTAACCAAACTCTTCATAATAATAACGATAATGATCTACAATTCTATCCGCGGTCTCGGCAGATAGATAGTTTTTCCAGTCCCCGACAACGCCGTTTCTGAGAGGGCTGTTGGGATCCGCATGGCCGCGATCACGCCCGCTTGTCATAACCTTAAAATCGTTCTTTGTTGTGATATACCTCGCTAGCGCATCGTCTAGAACGAGGCCAAATTTTTGAAGTGCCCGCCGCAATTCTCCGGGCGCATCGTCTATGAGATCTTCGTAACGGACCACCTCACAATCGCTGCTCTTTTTCCAGGCGATCGCATCGTAGGCTAAGTAGATCGACGAAGACCATTTATGGATGTTGTCGAACTTCAGCATATCTTGCGCTGGCAGGTTGTCGAGATCGGGTCGATGGCTGCCTCGCATCATAGAAAACTTGTGAAAATATTCGGATACGACTTGGTCTCGCAGGTCTCTGCAAGCATGAAGAGTTACAAAATTTAGTCGCCGCAAATCGCTAACCACATTCAGGTGGTATGTCAGATGACCATGATAGCTTTCCGCATAGCCAACGTTTGGGAGCTCCCGTGCGTCAACGCCACTCAGATTTGCTGTGCCCATGTCGACGACACGGCAGCCGGGAAGATTGCCAAGAAGCCTATATACCCAAGTGGTGCCAGATTTTCCTGGGCCATTTCCTGCAAATCGCAGTCGTGAGCACTGCAAAAACAACTTTTCAATGCAATCAAGGCTGGATCGTAAGCTCGGCAAATCCACGTCGTCGACTATAAATCCGATTTCGGCAATTTTTGTGCTAAAGCGCTTATCAAATATGCAAAATACGTACTTGCCTTTATCAAGATCTTCGGCAACGCTCAAGCACTCGGTAAAATTAGTTTCGGAGAATGTCGGCTCATTGTACGCGGGGGCGATGGGCTTTCTTGACGCGTTTTCATCGATCGTCTCAATGGTGAAATGCAGGTTTTGCTGTAAATGCCTGCGCACTATTATAAACTCTGGGCGCCGCCCCAGAACCTGCCAGTCATATGGATAGATCAAGCTTACGGACAAGGCGAGCACCGTTGTAGTATTAAGACGCGTTACAGATCTCGCTCGCGCAAGGCGAGCGGCGGACGGGGATCATCAGCTGTCGTTGGCGCCTGAAACAGCCACCATCCTACCATTTACCGACTTATCTCTAATGCTGTAAGGCCAAATTCGCGCGTTGATCACGGCCGCGTGATCAAGTTGCGCTCTTGCCACGTTCCTGCTGGCGCGGCGCACGAAAAAACCGCCGCGGCCGGAGCCGGGCGGTTCGAGGTGACTGCTTTGGGGGTTGGTGAAAGGTAGACGGTGGCGGGGCCGATCGTAATCCGCCTCAGATCGATGGCCCCCGGTCGAGCTGGGGCGCAGCTTCTCGACCAGCCAGCGCAGATCGGACTGTGTCAGAGTCAGCACCAGTATCAGTGCGAGGCTCAGCGCGATCCCTCACTTGATGCCGAGAAGAATGCGCGTCTTCGGTGGCACGCCCTCATCGAAGTGGTTGGGCGTGCTCATCATCGGCATAAAGCCGACGCCCGTCAGAGTGATGAAGCAGCAGTTGGCCGCGGTGTCGACGATGAAGTTTTGGAACCCGCCGAACCGCCAAAGCCCGCCGAAGAACCCCGTCCCCACCGGCCCGATTGCCGGAAGGAAGACGCGCAGAACCCCGCGGTTCGATGGATCCGCCCCCCCCCCTGCCGGTGATCGCACGCATGGCGTTTGGCCGGCAGGTCCCCGTAGTGATCGCCGCTGCGAAGAGAATGAAAACCCGGACGCTTTCGCCGAGGTCGTCCGTCGACTCCGCGTGAGCGAGGAGACCGAAGCCGATCGTCAGCAGGCCGGATGTGAGCACGAGCCTCCAGGCGGCGCGGTCATTGGCCTGCCGGGCTTTGCTGATCGAGGCCGCCCCCGCTTCGCTGGGGGCGGCCGGTGGCGGGCCGCCCCGCGCATCGGGCGAGCGGATTTCGGCGCCGTCAGCCACTGCTGCAGCCTCTTAAGCGCTCTCATTACGGCGGTCTTAGAAGGCTCGAAACCTTGCCGCCGACGGATCAGGCGATGCATTCGATCCTGCTCGTCCGTTCGGCGTTGAGGGGTTCCAGGGTGGCGAGGTGGGGCGCGAGCTGACCGAGCTTCGCGGCCAAGCGCTCCATCGAAGCCGTGCGGTCGGCCTGCGTCTGCGAGATGACGTTGCGCGCGCCCGTGCTGCTGTTCCGCGCTGTTATCGCCTCGCGGTTTCGGCGATGCGCCGCTCCGAGATGGTCGGTGCCGCTCGTCCCAGCCAGCCGGAAAGGGTTCCGAGGGTGATCCTGAGGTTCGGCGTTCCGCACGGGTCCGCGGGGTGATCGACCTATCCGCCCTCTTGCACCAGGAGGAGCGCGAGCGCCCGCTGGAAGTGGGCGGCGGCCATGTAGTGCTCACTATACCAAGGATCGTGAAGCGGCAGCGCCGGCGGGCTGAAGCGCATGAAACGCCACAAGGGGCGCATCGATTTCTGGTGTGTGGCTGACGGGAAGCTCCTCGCCCAGGGCTGCCCGATCAAGACGGGCCGCATCCCGAGTTCCTCGCCGAGCTACCAAATCGCGGCGTCGGGCCTGTTGTGATCGACGAGCGCTTCAAGTTGCCATGGACGGCGACGCACTTCTCGCAGGCGTTCCGCAAGATCGCCCGGGCGGCCGGCTGGCCCGACGATCTGTGGAGCATGGACAGCCGCGCTGGTGCCATATCCGCGGCCTTCGAAGCGGGCGCAGACGCGCCCGACGTGATGCGGACGGCCACGCCTACGCAGATGGCGACGACGATGATCTGCAACCGCAGAGGCGTGGTCCAATCGAGCCGCGTCGCCGAGCTTCGGGCCGCGCGACGGAAGGGCCGCGGACAAGCCTGAAACAAGCCGCGGTAACAGGGGCTCGATCCGCGGTAACGCGAAGGTATCGCCCCGGCTGCTCCAAGCGCCTGAAGATGTCGGGAGAAGTGATGGCTCCCCGAGCAGTTATCCGATTTGCCTGTGCCGGCAATGCGTTAGGCGCCGCACCTTAGTCGAATCCGGGGTTTGAATCGCTTGAGCTTTTTTTCAGCGGCCGCCGCACCTCCGGCGCATCCTGGACCCCCTCCCCTGCCCGCGGTAGCCTCGCCTCATGAGCGCTGCCGACGATCCGATTCCCGAAGCGGTCGCAGCATTGGTCGCGGCCGGCTACATGGTCGAGCCTTTCGCCGAGGACCCCGCGCTCTGGCGGGTGAATGGCGAGGTGATGACCCGCTCAGAGCTTCTCAACGAGGCAACGCGAATGGGCCTCATGGACGGGTGAAGCCGCTGGCGCTAGCACTCGACCATGGCCACCAACCCTACCGTCTCCGAGCTGCGCAAGGCCGCCGAGATCACCGACCAGGAGATCGACGCCGCGGTTGACGCGATGCTCGCGGATCTGGCGACCGAGGCCTACCCGCTCGCGAAGGGCTGGACGCTCGACCTCGCCGAGACGCTCCGCACGAACACGCGCGCGGCCGAGGCGCTGACCACTGACAAGCCGGCCTGGAAGCGCAACATGGTTCGGACCGCGATCTTGCTGGCGCATCCGATCAAGGGATGACACCGCAGACGGCACCCGGGTGAATCTTCTTCGCCACCATATAGCTCTCAGAACCTATCCTCGGTTCCTCGGCATGCAATGGCTTCGCGGTTAGGATCTTCGGAAGCCTGATGGTCGTCAGGGCGCTGCTGCTCATGTTCGTTGAAGGTCGATAGGCCTACGCCATGCCCAGAGACCGCACTTTCCGGTTCGTTATGTACTCACTGGTCGCTGTCGGCGTCGCTCTGCTGTTGCTGCGAGAGTTCTTGGGGTGATGAGATGACCGAGGGTCCCGCTCCTCTACACCAGCAAGCCGCGATCCAGTACATGATGCGCCGCGTCGACGGATTCGCGCGCGGGCTAGGTCTGGACGAAGCAGTCACACGACAGATCGTTGAGTAGATCGCCGCCGACCTGCTTGATCGATCGGACAAGGAGCGGCTGGAGACGGCTCGCGAATGCCTGCTGATGGCCGCCTTGGCGTAGCAACATGACCTTCGTTTGGCGCCGCACCTTCCCCGACACGCACCACGATTTCGTCGCCGAGGAAGCGGGTCAGCACGTCGGGCGCATCAAGCGGATCGACGGGGGCCCGCAGAACGGCTCGTGGACTTGGACCTGTACGGGCTGCCAGCGCGGGCACGAGGCGACCGGCGTTCGGCCGCTCAACGGCGAGGCGCCGACCCGGGACGAAGCGATTGAGGCGCTTGCCGCCGCGTGGGGCCGGGCAAAGGCCTGGAGCGCAAGGACCAAGCTGCCGCTGGCACAGAGCGGACCGTGACCGGCCAGCAGAAGGGCTACCTGCAGGCGCTGTCCGCCCTGCGCTCCTAGCACCGTTGGCAGATCGAGCAGGCGATCGGCAACATCCAAGCCATGCAGACGCGTGAGAGCGCCATCGCCTACCTCGTCCTGCTGATCGCCGCCGATAAAAAGTATGCAGCCAAGGTTGAGGCGGCTGAACGCGATGGCGGACCACTAGAATGACGCGATCGAGAAAGTGGCTTCAACAAGGGGCGGGTCAAAGGCGGCAAACGGACGAATCGACGAACCAGCTTGTAGCAGTCATGGCGACATTGTCTGGAGCAGGCGAAATTTCGCCTTTTAGGACCAGTCCCTTTCGCAGCGCGCAACCCGAGGTTGACACTCCGAAAGAAATAGTCCTATTGGTTCAATAAATCACACGGTGCACGGAAGATTTTTGCATGGCTCATCTATTTTCAAATAGGCCAACCTTCGCAAATATCGCCGATGATCTGTTCGATTTTGGCTCAGGAAAATCGCTATCCGAGAAGCAGACTCAAAATCTTAAAATCATAATCGAACAGAATAGGCCGAAAGCCGAGGAAAGCGGACCGCTATGGTCAGGATTCGATGAGCGCTGTCGAGAAGAGTATCTCGACATTATTTCCGGGGAACCAAGCCGCATCAATAGTCTGATCGGCCGCCTGTTTGGCTCATCCATGACACGTGGGTTCTTGCAAGGAACTGACGATCACAACGGGTTAAAAGGTAGCGTAGACTCAAGACTGTTTGTCGGCTCCCTCATTCTCGATCGGTTCTACCGGCTGGCCGAGGCCGTGGGCGCAGCGCGGGTTCTCAGCGCCGAGCACGGTCAGACCCAGATCCATATCGCGGATCTGGATAGCATCATGGCGCGTATTGAGGATGAAGTCGGCGCGGACCTGCCAGCGCCTGAGCAGGACGGTGGGATGTTCGGCCTGCGCCTTCGAGGCGGCATATATACGGAACGGCATTTCGACGGGATCTATGCGGCATGGCGCGCTCGGGAGGTCGTCCGAGCGTCCGGCGTGAGCAGCCCATCACTTTGTGAGATCGGAGGTGGCGCGGGGCACCTAGCATTTTACGCGCGGCAATTCGGCTTTCGGACGTGTGCGATCATCGACCTGCCGCAGGCGATGCTCGTGCAGTACATTGTTCTGAGTACAGCCTTTGGTGATCATCGCGTTAGCGCAGAGCATTCGCTCAGAGATGGCATAGAGTTGATACAGGCCGGGACGCTAGAAGCCGACAATGTTCACCGCTTTGACGTCGTAATCAATGTCGATAGCCTGCCGGAAATGCCTCACGGGGTCGCCGAAAGATACCTCTCAAACATATCACGCGGACAAACATTTGTTTCAATCAATCAAGAGTCTGGGCTAGATACGGGCGATTACCAGTTAGGTGTAGTCCGCGACTTCGCCAACAAGATTCAGCTCAACCGATCGGCGCGATATCCGGCATGGCTGCGCACTGGCTATGTCGAGGAAATTTATACGCGGCGGGGCTGAGTAAGTCCCTGGGAGGAAAGCTGGCGCAATCGAGCGCCCGGCTGGCTTCGGCGCCCGAGGCTTACCACACAGAAAATGCGATCCTTGCTCCAATTTCGACAGCTGATGGTATCAATCTCGTGCAGACTCTCCCCGCAAGCACGTTCACGACCACGCTGACGGAATTGCCGCTTGGGTTCATTGGAAGGATCAAGGCATCCTATTGCGCCAGCTTCGTACAGTCGGCACCCGATCTGAACCCGCTCTGGACGTTCATCGCAGACAAGACCAAGGATCTACACGAAGAACTACTCGAAAGTTCGCTTTCGACTGATTTTCTAGATCGATGCGGCGACAACAACTTAAACTATGGCTTCGATATGTTGGCCGTCGAGTTCACACGCAGATTTAAAAATGACCTAGATTATAAAAATTATTGGATCGGCACGATTGTCTCTGATCTGGTTTACTTGGCCGAAGCAGTAGGTGCTAAGCGCTATTGGAATCCAGAAGGTGGCGCCGCCTTCCCCTATAAGGACAAACCTGAAGTTGGCGCCGTCGATGACCTCGTGGATGCCATCCAAGACAAGATACGTCACGAGATCTTATTTCCAAATCCCCTACCGAATGAGTTTGGCTTAGAGACCAAAAAAGGCATCCTTTCACAGCGGACAATTCATGCAATATATCAGGCGTGGCGCTTAAAACAGGTCTCAGATCTCTACGGATACAAGGTGATCGAGCTGGGGGGCGGCCTGGGCAAGACAGCCTTCTATGCTCTGAAATTCGGGATTCCTAGCTATACGCTAGTCGACATTCCTATGACGCTTGTGGCTCAGGCCAACTTCCTCGGTCGGCAGTTTGATCCGGATACGATCTCTCTCGCCAACGAACCCGAATCCGACAAGACCAAGATTCGACTGCGCTCAACCGCTTGGTTCAATACGACAGATGAGAAATTCGACATTCTTCTCAACGTCGATTCGCTTACCGAGATGAAGCTCGATATAATGCGTGAATATGCTGACGATTATCTGCGAAACGGAAAGGTGTTTCTGTCGATCAACCACGAGGCTAATGAGCAGACGGTTGGAGGGATGTCCGAGCTTGCGCCGTACTGCATCAGCCGCGCGCCGTATTGGCTGAGACAAGGATATATCGAAGAAATTTTCCTGAAGCAAAACGGCACGCATCCGCCAGCTGCTCAGGGCGCCGCCTTTTGGCGCTGGTTTCTGAAGGCAAAATAAGTTCCGGCTCAACTGTCTCTGGCCGGGTTATTATCGTCAGAGTCATTGGCTAGCAGCTAGGGCCGCGGCTATTCCGGGGCTCTAAGACTACGAATTGTGCCGAATCGAAGCCGCCGCGCTATCAGCTCCATTTGCCCTGCCCCGTTTCTGCTCTCGGAGCGAGGGAATGCGCGATCTCACTAACGTATGAGCCGAGCCAATACGCAACACGACTCATCAGCGGGCGCGGACTGCGAATTCCCCGACCGACTGCTCCCAGGCCTGCCCGAGGTTTCGTCCGATAGCTGGAGAAGCGGTCAAACCCTATCCGGGCGGGCTCGACTGCGATCACCGGCCGGTCGTTAACAATCACGGCGCCAGCATACTCCACGCGCAGAAAGCCGTGTTCTGGATGGATGCCAAAGAGCTGCTGCTGTGTCCGACCCAACTGATGCGCCTCAGCGCCGAACTGATCGAGGAACGCCATCGCGTTCGTGTCCATCGCCGCCCACTTCGCCGTCAATAGATACCGGCATGGCGAGGCACGCTCGGCCAGGCGCTCGATCTGGTCGCGCTTTGAGGCGATGGCGGGCGGGAGGGCGTTAACAGGTGAAGGAGATCGTGAGGCCCTCAACCGCCAACTCGCAGCTTACGGGCATATAGACTCTACCGGAAGATAGTGAGGCGTGAGGCCCACTCTTCAGTCCTGCACGTACTGTGAAAGCGAGGCTCGGTCGATTCCGGGGTCGGGCCTCAACCAGGGCAAATTATCCCAGTCTGACTCCTGGCACAAGTTAGCCGTGATCGGGTAGCGCAAATCGATAGTAGCTCATCAATCCACGCCGACTGTAGCGACTCTGCCACAAACGGTTACTTCGGGTTATGGTACATTCGGATCGGAGGACCAAATGACCAACGGCGCAGAAGCAATAACAAGTGCTATCAACTCTCTCAAAGAGTTGTTCAGGCGCAATGGGCTAAGCGATAAATTCTACATAGAGTTCGACGACAATATTTCTGGTCGTTCGCTGCATTCCTTCATTGTAAACGGTCTTGAAATTGCAAACGATCCAAGTGTCTGGCCCCAAGGCGGGCCCGAATACAAATTCATCTGCCGTGACCAGATTGAGGTTTTGGGTGTACGGATCCGTTGGCCAGTGCAGAGCACTCCAGGCGGCTAGGATGCAACGTTTAGAAACCCGATCTTTGAAGCATCTCTGAATTTTCTAAAATTAACTATTACGTAAGGCCTTCGCAAGCCTTCCGTATTCTCGCGATAGACCCGCGGCCGTGACCTGGCATCTTAGTAGCGCCAAATTTGGAGGACGACCATAAATTCCCGTCGCCAGTGTTTCCGGTTGTGCTTTCAGCGACAGCCGCCTCAATCGGATGACGCGGACTCAATCGTAAAAAGTTCAAACAACTCATCCTTGCGGAGGGTCACATAACACCAAACGAAGGGCCGGCCTCAATAAAACATACCGTCCTTCATGATGAGGCCCGAAGAATCCTTAAACATAAGGCATGACGGCGGCGTGCCGCGCGACGTTTCACACCGGTCGCCAGCACAATATTATCAAATGTGCGAGAATTCGGATGCCCGACCCAAAAACGCGGTTCTTCAAACCAAGTGCCGGCATCCCCATGGCCCAATCGGCTGGCAGGGTTGCTAGATTTGGTTTGCTTATTTCTGCGGCACATTAATCAGTCGAACCCTAAAGAGCGGCCGAAGTCATATGACCAATAGAAAATTCGAAGCCAAACTCGTATCAGGCAAGTCTCGCGCCGCGCTAGAATTTATTGATGATAACGGATTGAGGTCATCGATGGAGCTTGATGCGGATCAAATAATGGCGCTCATGGAGGGGCTGGCGCAGATCCGAGCTAATATGTTGCCTGAAATACCTGACAACTTTCGCGCCAGGCGGCCTAAGGGTGACGGCAACGCGATGTTGATGAATCCTAAGATCGAAGTTGTAAAACCGAGCAACGGGCCTATCCGCTTCATGGCCATTCGAAGCGCCGCATACGGATGGATCGCGGTCGCGTTGAAAGAAGAGGAAATTGGCGCTCTGATCTCTCAGCTGACTGGCGAAACGGACATCAGCTACTTACCATCAGTTGGGAACGCATAAGCGTGCTATGTTGGCAGCCCATCTGAGAGGGTCAATCGGCTTCAACAGTGGGAAATCCGTTCGGTCAGGTTCAGGGATGGCCGATGTTAACAGCTGCCGAATCTTGCCCGCGATGTCGCCGCTCGCCATCCACTGACTGGTTGAATTTTGGCGCACGAACAAACCCACGCCAGCGAGCCGGGCGAGCTTGTTCCGGCCGACGCGCCAAAGGTCAGCTCAGGGCAAGCAATGCTCGCAGACAGCTGGCTTGGTCTTGATAGCGGCTCCCACCGCCGATCGTCGCTCCGTTCGCGTCCGCGATGTACCAGCCGCTATGGATGGGGCTGTCCGGCTTCTCGTGGAAGCTGATGTAGGTGACCTTCATCATACTTCGGGCCCTCGGCTTTCTTGTGGTGAGACAAGCCGATCCGCAGATGGTTGTTCCTAAAGCCTCCCTTGAGGATATGAAAGAACCCGGCTTGGCGGTGCTCGCGCCGTAAACAAATCTTGGCCAGAGTTAAGTGAGCGTCACAGCAATCGCGGCCGCGCTTCAGTATGCGTTGCCGCGAAGGCAATTTTAATGGATCTAGGCCAACAACATCCGCTGAGGCCTAGATCCAATTTTATTTTAATTTTGCAGCTAATAGTCAGCTTCTCTCAGCCGCGCAAGACGCAGAACGCGGGCGCCTGACTGGTAGCATCAGACGCATATCCGTCCAGTTCGGAGGGCGACGTACACTTCTGGCAGTAGCGCAAATTGCCCTGTCGCTATGCGCTGCATCTGAACCGCCAGATTGAACGGAGCATACATGCTCGCATTATCTCTAATGCTGTTCGCAATCGCTCGCTCGTCGGCGTTAGTCTGAGTAACACCGAGCCCGCGCCTGAGAGTATTGGCCCACCCGATCTCCTCTTCACTCAGATCCTTGGCGAGTTTAGCGAATTTGTCAGATGGCGAGCCTGCACGCTCGGCCTCTTCATCCAAGTTGATCGCATTGACGATTTGTACTCGCCGATATCGCTTCATGTTTACTGCGGATGGAGATGCAGCTCCGAGCGCCTCCACGACGTGGTGCATCGTGATCATAAAGTTGGTGTTGTACGGAGGTCCGGCTAGAATCTGGTCGGCTACATTTGAATAATGCCGATCTTGTTGAAGATCGGTTGCGAGGAGAGCCGCGCCGACGTCTGGCAGATTGTTGAACAGTGTGAAGCCGAATGATTTCCGCGATACCCCCTGGATTCCAAGTGGCTCAGGAACGACGACCGTTTTCTTCGACTCAAGTAGAGCGACGTTGGCGATGTAATAATCTGGGAATGGCGAGTGGAATATTTTCCCGTCACGACGCATTCGTCCCAGCAGGCGCTTGCTGAAAATGCAGGCCTGCATGTTATAAGTGAAGCTCCTGCGGAAATTTAAAGAACCGAGCACAGATAATTTCGCAACCTCGGCGTCCAACACGAAGGGCCGCGTCGCCTGATGGAAGAAGAAGCCGTTTGAAACCTTGTCGACGTAACCCCACGGCTCATCCAGTCGAACCATTGGATGGATAAACTGGATTAAGGAGGTATAGATAAATTCGGGACGATCAAATTCGTGTACGATATCTGCGATCTTGCTTAGAGCGCCGGGCGGGAAGCCATCATCATCGCCGGTCAGGATTACATAGTCACCCGTAGCGCAATCAATCGCCCCGTTCCAACTTTCTGTAACGGGCGCGAAGGCATCAGATCGGACACACTTCACACGTGAGTCATTGAGCGAAGCGACATAATCGACAACGGGCTCGTTTGAGCCGTTATCGTAGACGATGCAATTCCAATTGTCGTAGTCCTGCGCTCGCAAGGTAACGAGTGCATCTTTGACCAACGATAGTCTGTTGCGGGTCGGAATCACCACTGAAATTGAGGGACGCGCTGCCGCCTCCGGAGCTCCGGGTCGCGCGAGGGGGCGAAGCCGATCCCAGGGATGCAAGTCACCGCGGGCAAACGGGTGACCAAGTTTCCTCAGCCCTGTCGGCACCGGCCCCCGGTACTCGCCCCAGCTGAACGTCGCTAGGATCTCCCGCTCGCCGTCATCTGCTTCCATGAACTCACGCACGCGATTGTCGGAGATCATGACGTTGGCTTGATCACCCAGCCTGAAAGTTCCGCTCTCCGGCCAACGCTCCGTCTCAAATGCGCGGCCATCAGCGCCGACTAAAATCGGCTTCAGAGATCGGCGTGCCAAACGGGCGCACAAACTGCTCCGGCCGCTCTCGAAGAGCATGCAATCCGTTCGATCATTGCTGAGCTCGAAGCCGAGATCCAGCAGGACGGCGCGACGCATCATGAAGCCCGTCGATCTGATGTGCGGACTCGGAAACTTTACGTCGAAGATTTCGTAGCCGGATAGTGAGCCCTCCGCGGAAATGGTATTAGCCCAATGATGTCGGTACGCTAGGATGTCGTCGAGCTCGACGACGGATTCATCAATCATACCTTCATCAATAAGCCGACGGACAGCGTCTTGACGCTCGGAGATTTTCGATTTTTGAGGGAACCAGCGGTCAATACGGGACGCAAAGAACGCCTCTACGTCTAGATCGAGGCGACGTTCAGTATGGAGCATCCACATGACCTTGTCGTGGCTCATGATGGAATCTTGGATGCTCTCGTATGAGGCAGTTGCCGCCGTAACGCCAACCGTCGGGTCCGTAAAGGGCCGTTGCAACTTCAGCAGCCAATCGTCGACCAGTATTTCAGAATGCGTGTTCAGAAAGCACACGAACTCATGTGTCAGCAATTTTGCCGCGTGGAAGTAAGCCTGAATGTCATAACCATCATCCGGAATATCTATGTATTGAACCGGCATGCCAATAAGCGTCGCCTCAATAGCGCGTCTTGCCCCTGGAGCGCGTGCCTCGCCTTTCCTGATGATAATCAGGTCATGATCGAGACCGGCCGCAAATTTATGGTAAGAAATAAGAAACCTTTTGAAATCCGCAGGACTTCCGTCGATTGAGCGAGCAAGATAGACGAGAGCGGTATTCGCGCGCGCGACGATTTTATTGGCGTTAACCGGCTTCGTTTCGGCTGCAATACGTGCCGCTGTATGATCATCATCTGCGCCTACATTACGATACCACTCCGCGATGGCGTCGCAACGTTCTCCTAGTAGATTGTCATGGTTTAGGTAGTGGATCCATGGGTTATTGAACTCTGCCTCGAAGCCGGGATGCCGACGTATGTAGAGTTTTGCATCGAATGCCGGATGGGGATCTCGACCTTCTGCGCCACCGTATTTCAGAAAATGAAAAAATGGATCGAGGCCCGCTTCCGCGACGTCTGGATTGCGGTTTAGATACCATGAAGATGCGAACAATGGATGAGGATCGAATCCTTCAGCGCCCCGTTGCTTTAGGTAGTGCGCCAGAATAGTGTCTGGAGAGCCTGTTAGATTTCCGTGTTTGGCAATGTACCATGTGTAATCAAAGTATCTGCCGCAGACATCTGTGACGTCGCCATCAAAGATGTCGGCGGCGAAAGTTGAATTATCTTCGTTTTGATCAGTATGGTCCATGATTCGTCGCATTTGATACCGTGGGATCGATCCAACTTACCGCCGTCGTCTCGGGACCGGCAACCCCAGGTCGTCGCCACCGATTTGTCGCGGTCCTGCTTCCCGCGCATGGCGTTCGGGCGGCCCAGCGTGTAATTGTTAAAGCAATATACGGGTGGGCAGAGCGAGGCGTTGTCTTGTCGGAGAGGTATGGCGCTTATACGCCCAGCCGCTAGATTTCCCTCTTAGGGGCTGATACGGATTGCAGCGAAGTCGGCGGCCCTTCAGAGGAGCAGGACGCTGAAGGCGACGAGATGCAATCCGGCCCGAGTGGCGGGCAGGCGCTCCTAGTCACGAGCCAGTCGGCGGAAACGGGCGATCCAAGCAAGGGCGCGTTCGACGACCCATCTGCGTGGCAGCTGGACAAAGCCGCGCTTGGCCTCGGGTAGCTTCACGACCTCCAGGGCGATGCCGTGATCGGCTGCCGCCTTCGCCGCACGCTCGCCGGTATAGCCCTGATCGACGTAGGCGAGATCCACGCTGTCGCCGGTCGCCTCCTGCACGGCATCAGCCAATGTGGCCACAGCGGCGCGGTCATCGGCATTGGCGGGCGTGACGTGCAACGCCAGCACCTGCCCGAGCGTATCGACGGCCGCGTGCAGTTTCGAACCCCGGGTGCGCTGATGGCCGTCCCAAGCGGCGCGGGCCCCGCTCTCCGGCGTCGAGCGCAGCGTCCGGCTGCCGAGGACCACGGCCGAAGGTTCCTCGGTCCGGCCCGAAGCCAGGCGCAGCACGGCGCGAAGGTCGCGGACTAAGGTCTCGAAGCAGCCCGCCCTCAGCCAGCGTTGGGCTTGATCGTATACGACGTACCAGGGCGGCAGATCGTGGGGCATCGCACGCCAAGCCACGCCGTATCGCACCACGTAGCGCAGCCCGTTGAACACCTTCCACAGACTGTGCTCGCGCTGAGCGGCCGTTTCGGGAAGCAAGGTCAGGTAGGGGGCGACCAGCGCCCACTCTTCATCGCTGACATCAGACGGATAGGCGTGACGGGACTGCATCCCTACGAAACTGGCGCGGTCGCAACTCCGTAGCAGCCTCTAGGCCAGGCCGCCCGATGTCGGAACACTCAGCGTCTTCCCGGCCCGGGTCACGAGCTTCGAGAAGGCGAACGCGGCTGCAGATGCCTGGGCCTTGGATGGGAACGTCCGATCCGATCCCATCACCGTCACGTCTGAGGCGTCGAGCAACGCCCGGGTCCAGAGGTGGCGGCCGATTGGGCGGATCTCGAAGTGCATGACTGGCTCGGTATGCGACTAGACATACCTGCATGATGCGCTGCGAAAAGACCTGCCTTGTTAATGGCTTGGCCGACGCAACAACCTGCGCCGGCTAAGACCGCGGTTGCCCCCGACATCCTCGTAGATCACAGGCACGATCAGCCGCGGCCTTTCGCAGCATATTCCAAGACCGGCGGTCCCCAGGTCTGCCCAGGCTTGGTCCGATAGCCCGAAAATCGGTCGAACACGGTCCGGTCGGGCTCGACAGCGACCACCGGGTTGCCGTTGACCATTAGGGCGCCGGCATGATCCACGTGCAGGAAGCCGCGCTTCGAAAATTAGTTGTGCGCGCTATACAATTCCGCTAGCCGGAAGCTCACTGAATAAGCAGGCTGGCGGTCAGATCACAACGGGCCTGCCTGCAAATCATTGCTGCAGTTCCGTGCCAGTCATCGATGCTCAAAATATGCAAGCAAAGATAGTACTGCGGACGGATTTATGATGGACGATCCTGATTATAAGATGACGTTTGCGGTGATCTCTGAGCTGAAAGATGTATTTTTGACCGGGCATGCTGAACAGGCTGGTGCGTGCGTATCGATCGCTAAGGCAGGACTCTTAGCCGTTGATGAATGGAAAGGGTCAGATTCGTCTATCGCGAGTAAATTTCGGCTGTTAGGTGAGCATCGCGACCTAACTGGTGATCTCGGATCGGCGCATTCAGGCGTGGTTGAACGGATAAGTAACCGCGGAAATTAGGAGGGCAATCTGATGGCGCAACGTTCGAGCCCATGGCCGGTGCGACGGTTGAGAGGCGGGCGGCGAGTATGATTTCGCCCACCCCGGTATTTCGCTCACGAACGTCTCGCGCCCGGATCGACCTACCCGTTTGTCGGATCGCCTACAGGTAGGTTCGCCGACTCGTATTTAGCGTGTCTTTCGACCCTCGGTCCATAGGGCGGCAGGTGCCGACCGCAGGGTCGAGCCACCGGGATAGGTAGGTATGCAAAAGAGTCTGACCCAACTTTTCTTCACGAAAACGGGCAAGTCCGCCACCAAGTGGGAGCAGTATCTTTCGATCTACGAAGTCGAGCTTGGACCCTATCTCGTTCGCGGCGCCCCTGTCAGCATCCTTGAGATCGGCGTCCAGAACGGGGGATCGCTTGAACTCTGGGGTGATTACCTGCCCGCAGGGTCGCGAATTATAGGAATCGACATCGATCCAAAAGTCGGCGAACTGACTTTCGCCAACCCCTTGATCTCGGCTCATGTGCAGGACGCCACGGATGCCGCGGGGATTGACGACCTGCTGCAGCACCAAGATTTCGACATCATCGTCGATGACGGGTCGCACTTATGTAGTCACGTCAAGCAGTCGTTTGACATCTTGTTTGGTCGCTTGAAGCCGGGTGGGAAGTACATCATCGAAGACCTCCACACGAGCTATTTCGATACGTTCGAGGGTGGCTACCTCGAACCGGGCTCGTCTATCGAGTGGATCAAATCCCTCGGGGACGCCCTAAACTTGGATTATTTCCAAGCCGACCCACGCTTGGACGCGCCGACCCGAGAGCGTATGCGGGCACTCAACGCCGCCATTGGTCGCGTATCAATGTACGACTCGGTTGCCGTCATCGAAAAGCTTCGGAGCGAGAAGACCCGGCCCTATAGGCGGCTGTGCGCTGGCGAAACTTCCTCAGTCGTCCCAATGACGGATTGGCTCTACGGCACCTCCTTGGAAGGTCTGCAGACGGTAATGTTTGGCTTCCCAGCGGCCCGGGTTGCCGACGGTCTGCTGGCCCGAAAGCTTCATGCCGCGAACCACGAGATCGTCGAACTCAAACTCGCGCTCGAGCGCGCGAACAGAGAACTCTCCGAACTTAAGGATGAGCGGTCATCGTAGGGGCGGTTACGTCATGGTCGCCATCAAGCGCATCTGCGAACCAGTAAGCGCGGGCGACCCCATCGAGGTGCGGGAAGCGGGGCGGTTCCGACAAGCCTGAAACGGGGACCGGTGCTCCGGCCTATGCCTCAGCATACGAAAAAACCGCCGCGGCCGGAGCCGGGCGGTTCAAGGTGGGTCGTGCTGAGGATCAGAGGCCCGTCTACGCGCGGTACTGGCGCCCGGTTCCGGTCAGCCGGGCGGCGCGGGTAGATCCCTCGGTGCCAGCCGGTTCCCGACGATCAGACCATCCATGAACGCCAGCAGAGTGATCACCACGGTCAGATCCTGGGGAACGGGCGGGCAGGTCATGGACCGGGCGCCCGCGGCAGGATCTCGAACTCCAGCGGCGGCAGGATCGTGGTGATCGACCAGCCAAGGGCCCGCTGGAGCGGATTGCAGTCGTAGGCCACTACGCCGAGAAGCCGGCCTCGACCGGGCATCGCGTCGAGCGGGATGAACGGGCCGATCACCTCTTCCTCGCGGCCGAGATCACCGTAGGCGTCAAAGCGCTCGGGCTCGAAGTCGAGCCGCCGGCCGGCTCCGTCTACGATCCACCAGCGGCGCGTGATCTCGCACGACCGGTCCCGTAGTCGGACGCCGTGGATCAGGAGACGGTCGCCGACACGGACCTGCTTGCCCGGGTTGACGACCTCGCGGGTGATCTGCCGGACCGGCGGCTCCCGGTCGATCGCCATGCTGAAGATCCAGCCGATCAGCGAGATGAGGGCGGAGTAGTAGAGCGCATTGAGCACGAGCTGCAGGCGAGCCTGCCGCCGCGAGGGCCCGTAGGCGAGTTCGATGGCACGGGCGTAGATCTCGTCCGTGCGGTCCACTTCGGGCAGCATCACGACCTGGGGTGGTTCCGTTTGCGGGGGCATCAGTGCGGCACCCCGCCTTTCGACAGGACGAGGCCGACAATGGCGAGAACGATCGCGCCGAGGACGGACTTCACCAGCCAGCCGACGTGATCCTTGAGCTTGGACACGTCGTCGACCACGTCCTTCAGCTCGGTCTTGGTGGCGTAGACGTTGCGCAGATCCTCCCGGATGCCGCGCACGTCGGACTGGACCGCATCGAGCTTCGTCGCCGAGACCGCGACGTCGACCTGCATTTTCGTCCAGGCGACTTCGTCCTGTTTGTTCGGGGCTTCCGGCATCATGCCCTCTTGATCGTGGAACCGCAGGAAGGCCGGCGGCCGGGTCTGGGCTTCGCGGGCGGCGTCCATGGCGCGAGCATCCGCGCTCAACGCCGCGCCGGCTGCGGGCCCGGGGCGGCGCCCGGCACGCCGGTCGTGCGTTCGTAGGTGCGCATCACGCCGAGCCCGAGCATGCCGATCAGCACCGGCATGAAGTCGGACACGACGATCGTCGGCGGCGCGGGGAACGCGACCCCGAGCATGACGCCGAGGATCGCGCCCAGCCACGTGACCATGGGCGCGGCGAGGAACTGGTAGACGAAGGCCGCCACGCACGCCCAGCCGAGCGCCGGCCGCCACCTCGAGGAGAAGCGGTCATTGCCCTGCGCCTCGGCGAGGTTGATGGCGTTCTGCTGCTCGTTCTGCGCCTGGAGGGCTGCCGTCAGGGCCGTCTCGCGCGCGGTCAGAGCCTGCTCGATCTCGGCCTGGGCCTCGGCCTTCTTCTGTGGGTCCGGGATGGTCCGGTCGACGATGACCTTCGCGATCTCGGCGATGCTCGGGATTGCGGCGCCCATTCCGGCCCCGAGCGCCGGGCCCGCGCCGCCCGTCAAGACGCCGCCGATGATAGATCCGATGATGCCGCCGGCCATGGGTCAGATCTCCTTCTTCGGATAGGCAGTGCGCAGCCGCGCGAGAGCGGAGGCCCAGAAGCTGGGCTTCGCCGGCGCCGGCGCGGGCGGCGCAGTCACGGCAGGCGACCCGCTCTTGCGCGGGGCCGGCGCGAAGACGGGCGGCGGGAGCGGGGCGACCTCGACGGGCACCGTGGGCACCGCCACCGAGGCCAACGCCAGAGCCTCGGCGCGGACCCCCTGCACGCGCGAGCTCCATCCCTTGCCGAAGGTCGGCCACGTCGACAGGCGCTTCAGGAAGGCGAGGCGATCCGCACAGATCCGCTCGACCGTCTGGCCGGCGTCCTTCGCGCGCGCCGCCGCCAGCGTGATCGGGCCGATCTTGCCGTCATCCGCGACACCGATCGCGCGCTGCAGCGACGGCACGGCCCGCCCTTTGCCCGAGTTCACCGCGAAGTCGAAGACGCAGTAGTCCACACCGGCCGGCAGCTCGTCGCCGCGAACCGCGTCCCAGTAATTCTTCCGGTAGATCGGCGCGACGGTCGCCTTGGTGAGCGCGCGGACCTCGGCCTTGGTCGCCGACCGGCCGAGCCAACCCGACAGCGTGCCGATGGTGATGCCGAGGTTTGTCGCTCCGCCCGGGTCCGCGGGGTGATCGACGTATCCGCCCTCGTGCAACAGGACGAGCGCCAGTGCCCGCTCGAAGTTGGCGGCTGCCATGGTAATCCTCACGATGTCAGGGGTGGTGAAGCGTCAGCGCCCGCGGGCCGGCGCGCAGATCCGCACGGTGCCGGCGCCCTCGATGTAGACAGGCGTGCAGAAGGTCGGGCGCCGATGGCGTGGTGTGGCAGATGCTGAGGCGGCGAGCGCGCAGGTGAACAGCGCCGCGGCAATGAGGCGAGCCATGGGGTCTACTTCAGCGCGAGGCTGACGCCGGCCTTACCCGCCGCGTTCAGCGCCGTGGCATTCGTCGGACCCTGCGCCCCGGAGAAACCGACCGCGATGCCCGTCCCGAGCGAAAGGCCGACGTCAGCGAAAGGCACCGAGATCGTACCGCCAGCCGGCACCATCGCCTCCCAGACCGCACTGTCCGTGCCCATGGTCGGCGCGGAGCCCTTGTTGAACAGCTTCACCCACACCGGGGCAGTGTCGCTATTCCAGGCCGTGAGGTTGAAGACGTTGCCAGCCGCGCCCTTGATGATCTGGCCCGCAGCCGCCGTGGATGCGGTGTAGTAGGTGCCGAAAGTCGCGCCTGAAGCGCCGGTCGAGCTCGCAACGAGCGAACCGACGGCCTGCGCGCCGGCTGCCAGGAAGACGGTGGCGGTGCCTCCGTTCAACTGTGCGAGGACCGGAAGCGGCTGCCCCGTGCTGGCACCTTGCACCGTGAGCACGTCGGCCGAGGGGGTCCCTGCAGTGCCAAGCGCCGGCTGTTTCGCCGCTGTCGCGGCTCCCGCCGGCAGGGCCGAGCTGTTCACCACCACGCCATTCGTGGTTCCAGGCGTGGTCTGATCGATGCCGACCTTGCCCATGAGGTTGCTGCCGGCCGCGATGAACACGGTGGCTGTTCCACCGTTGAGCTGCGCCGAGACCGGCAGTAGCGTCCCCGAGGCGCTGCCTTGCACCGTCAGGACATCAGCCGCAGGGGTGCCGGCCGTCCCCAGCGCTGGCTGCTTCGCGGCGGTGGCTGCACCCGCCGGCAGGGGCAGCGCGGCAGCGCTGATCGGCTGGATAACCCCGGAGCCGTCGACCGGCATCCGTCCAGACACCAGAGCCGGGATGCGAGCGAGAAGCGTGGTCCAGTTGCCGAGGCCGCGCTTGACCAGCCCGATCAGGCTGAACGTGCCACTGTCCGCAGTCGCGGCCGCATCTACCGGGGCGCCCAGGCCGGCGATTACCTGGGCTTGGTTGAGGGCGGTTGCCGCTCCTTCAGGCAGGGGCGACAGCGGGGTGATCGAGGCCGCCGAGGGCGCAGCGATCTTGGTCCCCGCGGTGACGTTCACCCAGAAGTTCGAGACGAGGTCGCCCGCGTCGCCGTCGGTCACCACGACGTGGTCGAGGAAATCGCCCGAGGCGAAGCCGGTGCCGCTGGCCGTGGCCTTGTAGGTGTAACGCGAAACGACGGTGCCGCTGTCGGCATCGGGCCGAGCACCGCTACCAGGCGCCGATGACGGGTTGCCCGCCACGTCCGTCCACGAGATGACGCCACTGGCATCCAGTCGGATGAACCGCGCGCCGGTGTCGTCGGTCCAGATCGTCTCGACGCGCTGGGCCTTGATGGCGTTCAGGATCAGTTGCAGGGTCGCATCCGTGGCGGCCCCGGCCGGCAGAACATCGGTGCCATCGTCGTACAGGATGAGCAGCTTGTCGGAAGCCGCCATCTCCGCGGTATCGACGGCAAGCGACACCACCGATCCAGCCAGCGCGGTGTAGCCGAGCCCGGGCTTGCCGGCCGCGTAGAGAATGGCGCCTTGCGTGAGATCGACCACCGCGAGCAGCGCTCGGATGTCGAATCCTGGCACGCCCGAGAAATCGAGCGTGCGGTCTACGGGCGCGAAGGTGACGCCGCCGAAGAGGGGCTTCTTCATGGGATGAGGCCTCAGCCGAAGATGAGCGCGTTGATGAAGGACTGCGCGTCTGCCTCGCGCAGGGTGTCGGCCGCGCTGGCGTCGATCGCATCGGACATGAGGCGCAGCGTGTTGCGGCTACCGTCGACCCCGTCGCGGATCTCCGCGAGCGCCTCGTTCACGGTGCCGGTCGAGAAGGCCAGCACCACCTCGATCGTGAAGGGGATGACGGTCTCGGTGACCTTCTCGGCGAAGCGCTGAGCGAGATCGGGGACGGGCGTGGTCTCGGTCGCCATCGGCTTAATCCAGCAGTTCGAGGGTGCCGAGCAGGACGGTCCGGCCTGTGCCGTCGTCCTTGGTGATCCGCACGGCCACCGGCATGACGGCCTTTGCCGGCGTGGCGGCGAGGTCGGCCGGCGCGAGCGGGAAGCGGATCACGCCGTCCGCGTCCGTGACGAGCCCGCCGTCGGGCGCCGTCGTCAGCGAGCGCAGGCCGGCGGGCAGCCCGATGCTCCAGGTGATCACCTGCGAGCCGGTGGGCAGCGTGACGATCTCGCCGGACTCGACGTTCTTCCCGCGCGGGATGATGCCGAGCGGCGCGGCGTCGGCCCGGGCCATCCGCCACGCATAGGTGAGCGGCGCGAGGATCACGCGATGCCACCTTCGGCACGATCAGGGGCGGCGTCTTCGGCCTCACCCGAGGCCCTCGGTTTGCCGAGTTCGGCCTCCAGTTCCGCGATCCGAGCCTGTGCATCGCCCAGCGCTCGATCGCGCTGTTCCAGGGCACAAGACAGGGCGATGTTCTGCGCGGTCAGGTTGCCAAGTTGCAGCGCGACGTGCTGCTCAGCCGTCTCGATGAGGCGGGCCATGCCATATCTCCAGTCTGTCGGTGGGAAGGGTGGGGGCGGTCAGTTCGGGACGCGCAGCGCCCGGAATCCGGAACCGGCGCTGTCAGCCGCGCCGTAGGTGACGGTCCGAGGCGCGCCGCCGTCCAAATTGATCTTGAAAAGGCCGTTGGCAGCTTGGAGGGCGATCTTGCCGCCAGTGTCGATGACAGCCAGCCCAGCGCCAGAGAACGGGGTGAGGATCATGTCGCCGGTCGGGCTGACCTGGATCTGGCCGTTGCGTCCAGACCCGTCCGCCGAGATCGAGCGGAGGTTGATGGCCTGCGAACCGGAACCCTTGGCCTTACTATTCGCCCCGAGATCGAATCCGAGCAGCGCGGCCCCGTCGCTGGTGTAGATTACCTTCTTCCACGGGATGTTCTGATTGATGCCGATCTGGTCGACGTCGATCACGTGGCAGATGCCGAGGCCGTTGGTGTTGCTGTCGCCGATGAAATATAGGCCACGCAGCGGAACGTTGACGTCAGATCCATCCTGCTGCTTGCGGATGTTGAAATCCAATTCGATGCCGTAGGCCACGATGTTCGTGAAGCCGTAAGGATCGGTGTGGTGAGCGCAGTTGCTGGTGAGCGTGTTGGCGCCCCAGAGCGAGACCGCACCGCCGACGCCGCTGGCGCCTGCAAAGGCTCCGCCGAACATGCCCACGCCGCCCTGGCTGATCGAGGACGAGCGCGCGTAGCCCGCGGTCCCTGATGCGTGGTTGCCCGCGTCGCTCGCCGCCGGGATCTCTACGGCGCCGACGATGGCCTCGGTGATGCCGAATTGGTTGGCGCCGAACTGCGCCTCCATCGGGTAATCGTTGATCGCCACTCGGAAAGTGTCGTGGATGCGATTGTAGCCCGCCCACGATGGCCCGCCGTCCGCCACGGTGGGCTGGCCCGCGAGAGCGAGATCGAGCGGGATGATGGACTGCCAGTAGGCGCCATCCTGCGTGCGGAAGCCCTGCCCGGCCGACGGCGCCACGGGCACGCGCACATAATCGCCGCCGCGGCCGTCGCCCGCCTTCGACCGCCCGCGAATGGACAGGGTCGTCACCTGCGCCGGGATCGTCGCAGAGGCAGCATCGCCCAAGCTGGCGAAGGTCAGAGCCAGAGGGTTCTGGACCGCGCTTTCGAGCGAGGCGACGCGAGGTGCGAGGTTTTGGCTCTCCACCGCCGTCAGCCGTGAAATCGCGTCCGACGAGACCGGATCGAGCAGAGTCGCATTCGACACATCGTCGAGGGCGAGCACCTCGATGTCGGTGGTCGAATCCGCGCCGAACATATGCGCGAACAGCCGGGCGAAGCGGGCATTGCGCGGCGCCACGATCAGCGTGCCGGCGCCGGCCTGCCGCCCGATCGTGGTCTGCCGCTCGATGCGGCCAGAGGAGACCGTGATCTTCTTCAGGTCAGTCACAGCGGTGTAGGACGAGCCCGCCCCGCTGGGCAGCATGTTGCCGGCCTGGTCGAACCACACGATCCCGAAGCGCACCGCGTCGTTGGACGGATCGGAGGCGTTCGCGCGGCGCTGCGCGACCCAGCGAGCCCGATACATGCGCCCGGGCTCGACGGCGACCCGCTTGCGCGTGGCGATGATGCCGGGCCCGGTCAGACGTGCGACGGAGCCGTTGTCGCCGAAGGCCCGCATCGAGGCGGGCAGCACCGGTAGCGCATAGCTGTCACCCTGGAGCCCAGCGAGCGAGGCGGGACAAGAGAAGGCGTATCCCGCATCGCCGACGCGGTCGGTGTCGGCCACACAATCAAAGCGGAGGCGGCTGATCAGCGCCGCGAGGGCGTTGTCGCCGGCCGCCCGTGCCGCCCCTTCAGCCGTGACGGCGTTGACGATCGCCTGCTGGCGGGCGGCTCCCTCTGCCTGGACTGCGGCGTCACGCGCTTGGCCTTCAGCCGCGACCGCGGCGGCTCGCGCTTGCGCCTCGGCCGCGATACCGGCCACACGAGCCTGCGCTTCGGCGGCGATACCGGTTACGCGCTGCGTCTGCTCGTCGGCGATCGCCTGAGAATGGCCGTCGACCACATCGAAAGCGGCACCGATGCGGTTGATGTTGTCCTGCGGCGTCGAGCCGAGGGATGGCTTCAGAAGGGCCATGCCGATCTCGCGTTGAAGAGAGGTTCAGAAGGCTTCGACGAGGTCGAGCGAGACGGTCCCGTACCGGGAGAGCTGCAACTCCATCGCGCCGGTGTCGTCGCTGGCGAGGCGCATCGTCCCGGTCGGAAAATCGAACCGGATGTTCGCGCCGGCGCTGTAATCCGCTCGGAGCCACGGCCGTATCATCACACCGATCCCGCCCGGCACCGCGAGGCCGCTTGCCGGATCAATGGGATCGTCCGTAGTCAGGCCCACGATGGTGTGGAGGCGGCTGCCGATCGAGAAGATCATGCCCGGGGCCAACAGGCCGCCCCTGACGCGCTGGATCGAGATGGCCGGCGCATTCAAGGCCGCATCCTGTAACAGGTTGAACGACAGCGGGGACTGGACGAGGCCGGGCGTCTTGTCCGTGAGGTAGCCCCCGACCACCGGATCGATTGGCCAGGGCGCCCGGGAGCGCTCGTAGGGCCCGACGTACCAGACCTGCGAGCGTCCGAGCGCGATGATTCTGCGCATGGCCTGGACCTTCGTCCGACCCGCGCACGGGATGCTCATCGCAGCCTTCCACCGAGCGGTCGGCGAGATGACGACCGCCTCGTTGCCTTCGAAGGTCTGGCCGCCGGAGCGCGTGCCGCCTCGCAGGGACCAATCCTCAGACGACGGGCTGAGATCGGAGGGCCAGAGTAGGGGACCTGCCATGCCGGCCTCAGTTATAGGTGTCGGGCAGCGGCGGCCGCTGGCCTTCCTCGGCTGGATCCCAGGCGTAGGCCGAGGCGTCGAGACTGATGAGGTCGAGCTTCACACTGGTCAGGGCGTTACCCGACATTACCAGCGTGCCGCGCATCACCGCGAAGGTGGTGTTGATGCCGAACGACGGCAGGTCCAGCGTCACGGTCGCCTCGCCATAGGCCGGCAGGCCAGCAGGCGAGAGCCGCAGACCGGTAAGCCGGAAGCGCGGATTGCCCTTGGCCATCGCGATCTTGGCGAGCCGCCGCGACTGGCTGTGTGACGGCGCCCGGATGAAGCTCCGCTCCGTCTCGATCACGCCTTGCACGGCCTGTGACGCGAGATCGTCCCATGGATCGCCCTCGGTCGGCTGGTAGTCCTGAAACGGATCCGTGTAGGTATGCTTGATCCGCGTGAAGGTGTTGTACGCCTCGTCACCCTCCTCCAGCTGATCCCAGCCTTGGATCATGCTCTCGTCGATGGTGAAGGTCGGCGCCTGCCAGCGGCCGCCGCGCACCGCAACCAGACCATCGGCATCTTGGTAGAGCTCGCCATCGCAGGCCGCGAGCATCCGCCCGAGCACATCCGAGCGCTGCTCGTCGTAGGTGTAGCTGCCCCAGGACCGGTAACGCAGCTCGACGGTCGCCCCGTTCGGATCCGGCTCGATCAGCGCAACCGGCTGATCGCAGACGTTGGCGAGCTCGATGAAGCTCTGAACGCTGATCTCGGAGAGCGCTAGGCCATAGCCGCTCTCGTGCATCAGGTAGTCGAGTAGCAGGATCGCGGCGTTGTCCGTGTAGGCGTAGCCGCCGGTCCGCGGATCGTAGGACGGCGCTCCCGATACGAGCAGGCGCACGTCCGGCGCACCTTCGGGGAAGATCTGGCTGCCCTTTTTCAGGGGCGTGGCCACCACCACCGAGTAGCACAGCCCCAGGAGCTGCATGCTGTCATTCCAGTACGGCAGCTTCAGCAACGCGGCTGACGCGGGCTGATCCTCGGTTCCCGAATGGCCCTCGATCGAGACCTTGCCCTGATAGACGCTGTCAGGGACGATGCCGCCCGCGCCCTGGCCGAGGCTCGTCTTCACGTCACCGAGCCAGTACTGCAGGATGGCGACCGGGCCGACGCAGTGGACAGCGCCCCGGTAGAGAATCTTGGCCTTGTCGTCGTCCGGATTGTCGTACTTCAAGGTCTCCAGCGCGAAAATGACACCACCGACCTTCGCCTGCCCGAGCACGCGACGGCGCGCCGCCACAGGCTGGCGGACGGTGACCTGAGCATCCGCCCGTTTCTCGCCGCTGAGCAGCGCCTGCGCCGCATAGTTCACGCCGTAGAGGCCGACGCTGAGCACGGCGTACCCAACCAACAATTCAGCGGTTGCGCCGAGTGCCAGTTCACCGATGACGGCTGCCCCGATCGCGGCAGGCATCAGACGCTCCAGGCCACGACGGTCGGGTAGTGGTCGACCGCGACACCCTCGGGGCTCTTCACCGCCCAACCGAGGGGGCACCGGATCGCGAAAACCGGCCCGACCACCGGGTGCTCGACAAGGCCGACATCGCCCGGCGCCGGCGCAGTCGTCGTCACGAAGCCGCAGCCGGCCATGAGCGAGCGGGCCATGGCCTCGAAGCCGCCGAGGCGACGGACGTGGCGCATCGCGCCCCTCGCCGTGCTGTATCGCCCCCGAAGGCTCGCGGCCGGATCGACGCCACGCACCGACCGGCACCAATCCGCCAT
>NZ_BACT01000580.1:0-1620 GCF_000333255.1 Methylobacterium sp. B1
TGGACCGCCCGATTTTTCGCCCGGGGGCCCGGAGACCGGAAGGTCAAAGGAGGCTGCAGGTCGGCATGGGCCTGGCGCATATTGCAAGCATTTGTGCGCGCTGCGGGCGGTCCCGTGCCGAGAACTCAAAATTCTCGTATCGGGTGCCGAACCGGTGTCGCCCGTACCGCGTCGACGGGATGCCTGCATCCAGCGACGGCATCAGTCGGAAGCCGTGTCCGACCGGGCGCGGACGGCCGCGCCGGTCGGGGCGCCCTCGCCGGACGCGGCGCGGACCGGCGGGCGTGCCGGCGAAGCCGTGGGCTGCCGAGTGGCCGGATCTCCGCGACGCCGCGACCCTGTCGCGACCTCACCGACCCCGGCACGAAAGTGGCAGGATGGCGCCGTCGCGGTCCGTCCTGGGCCCGCGCACCGGGAGCGGCGGGATGGGCACGGTATCGGCGATCGGCACGGCGGTCCGCGCGCAGCGCGGCCGGGTGGCGGCTTTGTTCGACGACCTCGCCCGGTGCGGCCGGACCGATCCCGGGTTCACGCGGGCCTCCTACAGTCCGGAGGAGAGTGCGGCGCACGGGGTGGTGACGCGCTGCGCCGCCGCTCTCGGCCTCGCGATCGGGCGGGATGCGGCCGCCAACACCACCCTGACGCTGCCGGGGCGGGACCGGAGCCTGCCGCCGATCCTGATCGGCTCCCACCTCGACACCGTGGCCCACGGCGGCAATTTCGACGGCGCCGCCGGGGTGGTGGCCGGCCTCGCCGCCGTCGCGGCGCTCCGCGAGCTGGGGCTGACCCCGGCGCGCGACATCACCGTCATGGGCATCCGCGCCGAGGAGAGCGTCTGGTTCCAGGTCTCCTATATCGGTAGCCGGGCGGCCCTCGGAACCCTGCCGGACGGGGCGCTCGACGCCGCCCGGATCGACAGCGGCCTCAGCCTCGCCGCGCACATCGCCCGGGAGGGCGGCGACCCGGAGGCGCTGCGCAGCGGCCCGCCCGCCCTCGACGCCGCCGCGATCCACGCCTTCCTGGAGGTGCATATCGAGCAGGCGCCGAGCCTGGAGGAGGCCGGGATCCCGGTGGGCCTCTGCACCGGGATTCCCGGCAACGTCCGCTACCCCGACGTCCGGATCGTCGGGCGCTACGACCATGTCGGCACACCCCGCCGCTTCCGCCGCGACGCCGCGCTGGCCGGTGCGGAGATCGCCCTGGCCCTCGACCGGGTCTGGGCGGAGCGCGAGGCCGCCGGCTGCCCGATGGCCGTCACCTTCGGCCGGTTTCACACCGATGCCGCGGCCCACGGCCTGACCACCGTCCCAGGCGAGTTCCGGTTCAGCCTCGACATGCGGGCCTACGCGGCCGAGGTGCTGTCGGCCTTGGAGGCCGCATTCCTGGCCGCCGTGACGGACGTGTCGGAGCGCCGCGGTGTCACGGTGGCCCTCGGGCCCCGCGCCGAGGCGGGCGTCGGCGCGGTTTCGCCCCGGATCCGCGACGGCCTCGCGGCGGCCGCGGACGCGCTCGGCATCGCCACCCGGCCCCTCGGCAGCACCGCTTCCCACGACGCCGCCGCTTCGCCAAGGCCGGCGCGCCAGAGGGCATGCTGATCGTGCGCAACGCCAACGGCAGCCA
>NZ_BACT01000579.1:0-6165 GCF_000333255.1 Methylobacterium sp. B1
GGGAGGCAGCATCAGCCGAGAATGCGCTCAGGCGGCCCCGGACGTCGACGCGAGGGCAGTCTTGGGCATCAGCATGTGCACGCCCTTGTTGCCGTCGACCGTCTGGGTGATCCGCAGGTTCCCGGCGAGCGAGCACAGCATGTAGGCCTGGTTGCGGGTGAGGCTGGTGCGTGCGCAGACGAGGCGCACCATCTCGCGCACGGCTTGGCGCATCGCCTCGTCGAGGCTCTCGTGCAGGCCGATCGACATCAGGTCGGTGGGCGTCTCGGCGAAGGGCCACGCGCCCGGGAGATCCTTGCGGACGGTGAGGCGGAACGTGCCGGTCAGCCCGGTCTCCAGGGCAGTGATGCAGACCTCGCCGTCGCCCTGCACGCCGTGGCCGTCGCCCGCGTAGAATCCGCCGCCGGGGTTGAACACCGGCAGGTAGAGGGTCGTGCCCACCTTCAATTCCTTGTTGTCCATGTTGCCGCCGAAGGCACGGGGCACCGGGCTGCCGACCCGGCCCCAGGCGGCGGGCGGAGCCGTGCCCATGATGCCGAAGAACGGGTCGAGGGGCAGCTCAGTGCCCCAGGGCAGGCGGCAGAGGCCGCGGGCGGTGTCGATGTCGGCGTGAACGGTCTCGTACTCGGTGAACTCGTCCGGCAGGGTGCCGAGCAGCGGCAGGATCGCCACGAAGCCCCAGTCGAGGCGGAACTTCAGGTCGAGGATGTCGACCTGCAGCATGTCGCCCGGCTCGGCGCCCTCCACGTGGACGGGGCCGGTGACGAAGTGCGGGCCGGGGCCCCGCTCCAGGGTGTCGAGGGCGTGGAGCAGGTCGGCCGGCACCCGGGCGGGGTCGGGGTGGAGCGACTCGCGCCCGCCCGCCGGATGCGAGTGCAGGGTGACGGTGTCGCCCGATTTCACGGTCAGCACGGGCGGCAGCGCGGCGTCGAAATAGCCGAGCACCATGGTCTCGGGCGTCGCGGGGATCTCGTGATGGGTCGACACGGCGGCTCCTTTGCGGATGTCAGACGGCGATGTGACGGGTGAGGGCTTCGGGGTTCAGCACCTTCGGATCGCCGCGCTCGACGACGCTGCCGCGGGACAAGACCACCACGGAATCGGCGACCCGGAGGGCGAAATCGAGATACTGCTCCACGAGCAGCACGGTGATCCGGCCCTTGAGCCCGGCAATCACCGCCTCGATCGCGGCGACGATCGAGGGCTGGATGCCCTCGGTCGGCTCGTCGAGGAGGAGCGCGCGAGGCCGGGTGGCGAGCGCCCGGGCGATGGCGAGCTGCTGCTGCTGGCCGCCCGAGAGGTTGCCGCCCGGACGGTGCCAGAGGCCGCGCAGCGCCGGGAACAGGCCGACCGCCTCGTCAATTGCGTCGGTCCGCTCCAGCCCGTGGGCCCGGGCCGCCACCCGCAGATTCTCGGCGACGGTCAGGTCGGGAAAGATCTCGCGCCCCTGCGGCACGTAGGCCAGGCCCGAGCGGGCGCGCCGGTCGGGCGACAGGCGCGTCAGCTCGGTCCCGTCGAGGGCGATCCGGCCGCGGCTTTCCGGGATCAGCCCGGTGAGGCAGCGCAGCAGCGTGGTCTTGCCGGCGCCGTTGCGGCCGAGCACGGCGAGGCAGGCGCCCGGCTCGATCGTGAGGGCGATGCCGCGCAGCACCTGCGCGCTGCCGTAATGCTGGTCGAGCCCCTCGACGGCGAGGCGTGCGGGCGGAGATGCACACGCTTGCGTCATCGGCCGAGGAACACCTCGATCACCCGGGCGTCGTGGCGGGCGCCTGCCATGCTGCCCTCATAGAGGGTCCGGCCCTCGTGCAGCACCGTCACCCGGTCGGCGATGGCCTCGACGAAACCCATGTCGTGCTCGATCACCAGGATCGCCCGGTCGGGCCGGCGTAAGGCGCGGATCAGCGCGGCGGTCTGGGCGGTCTCGGCGTCGGAGAGCCCGGCCACGGGCTCGTCGAGCAGGAGCAGCGCCGGCTCGGCGGCGAGCACCATGCCGATCTCCAGCCACTGCTTCTCGCCGTGGGCGAGGCGGCCGGCCGGCACCGCGGCGCGGGGTCCGAGGCCGATCTCGCCGAGGACGGAGGCGATGCGGGCGGGCCGCTCGCGGGCGGGGAGCGCGGGCCCGCAGCCGATCTCCAGGTTCTCACGCACAGTGAGCGCGGGGAAGACGCTGGGCTTCTGGAACTTGCGCCGCACGCCGGCCTTCGCGATCTCGGCCTCGGAGCGCTTGGTCAGGTCGATCCGGTCGCCGAGCATCACGCGGCCGGAGACCGGCTTGGTGATCCCTGAGATCACGTCGAGCAGGGTGGTCTTGCCGGCGCCGTTCGGGCCGATCACGGCCCGCACCTCGCCGGGATCGACCGCGAGCGAGACGGCATCGAGGGCCGTGAAGCGACCGAAGGCGACCGTCAGGGCGTCGATGGTGAGGGCGGTCATCGGGCGCCCCGCAGCCAGGTCGGGCGCGGGCGCCAGCCCACGAGGTCGAGGACGCCGTTCGGCAGGACCAGCACCACGACGAGCACCAGCCCCGACAGGATGAACGGCCACGCCTCCGGCATCGCGGCGCTGAGCCAGAACTTCAGGCCGTTGACCAGGATCGCGCCGATCACCGCCCCGCCGAGCCGGCCCAGCCCGCCGATCGCCACCCAGACGGCGATCTCGATGGACAGGTCCGGCGCCAGCACCCGCGGGTTGATGATGCCGACCTGCGGCACGTACAGGATGCCGGCGAGCGCCGCGATCATGGCCGAGAGGCACCAGATCCCGAGCTTGAGCCGGGTGGTGCTGTAGCCCAGCGTGCGCAGGCGGGTCTCGTCGTCGCGGCAGGCGAGCATCCGCCGCCCGATCGCGCTGCCGACGAGGAGCCGCGCGCCGGCCAGCACCGCCGCCAGCGTCAGGAGGGCGGCGACGGCGAGCCCCGTGACGACGCCGGGGGAGCCCATCGGCCAGCCGTACAGCAGCGGGAAGCCGGTCATGCCGTTGTTGCCGCCGAGCCCGGTATCGTTGCGGTACATCAGCAGCATCGCGACGTAGACGAGCGCCTGGCTGATGATCGAGAAGTAGACGCCGTTGACCCGCGAGCGGAACGAGGCCAGCCCGAACACGAAGGCGACGAGGCCGGCGAGCGCCAGGGCGAGGACGAAGGCGTAGGCCGCGTTGTCGAGGCCGGCCCAGTAGGCCGGCAGGCTCTTCCAGCCCATGAACTGCACGAAGTCCGGCAGCACGCCGGTCACGGCCACGCCGTGGGCCAGCAGGTGCATGGCGCAGACATAGCCGCCGATGGCGAAGAACAGCCCGTGCCCCAGGCTGAGTATCCCGAGATAGCCCCAGACCAGATCCAGCGACACGGCGAGGATCGCGAAAGCGGCGAGCTGACCCACCGCGTTGACGAGATACGGGGCGGGCGGTGCCACGAAGAGCCCAGCCGCGGCCGCGAGGCAGAGCCCGACGAGGCCGGCGACCAGGGGATCGCGCACGGCGCGGCGTCCCGGTCCGGCGGGGGCGGCGAGGGCGGTCTGCACGGCGCCGCTCATCGCCGCCGCCGCACGGCGAACAGCCCCTCGGGCCGGCGCTGCAGGAACAGGATGATGCCGACGAGCACGATCACCTTGGCGGCGACCGCGCCGGAGATCGGCTCGATCAGCACGTTGGCGCCGCCGACGCCGACGGCCGCCACCAGGGTCCCGAGGAGGCTGCCGACGCCGCCCAGCACCACGACCATGAAACTGTCGACGATGAAGCCCGAGCCCATGCCGGGGTTGACGCTGTAGATCGGGCAGAGCGCCACCCCGGCGAGGCCCGCGAGCCCCGAGCCCAGCCCGAAGGCGAGGCGGTCGACCCGGCGGGTCGGCAGGCCGAGGCAGGCCGCCATGTCGCGGTTCTGGGTGACGGCGCGGATGTCGAGCCCGAGCGGCGTGCGGCGCAGGATCAGGAGCGTCAGGACGAGGGTCGCCGCCGCGAAGCCGATGGCGAACAGCCGGTTCCAGGTCATCACGAAGTCGGCGTAGAGGGGAACGCCGCCGCTGACATAGGCCGGCATGACGAATTGCAGGTTCTGGGTGCCGACCGTCACGCGGACGAGGTTCACCAGGAACAGGCTCACCGCCCAGGTGGCCAGCAGGCTCATGAGCGGCCGCCGGTAGAGGTGGCGCAGGATCAGCGCCTCGACCCCGATGCCCACCAGGGCGACCGCCCCGAAGGCGACCGGGATGGCGGCGAGCAGGTAGAGGTCGAGCAGGCCGGGGGCGAGGCGGCGGAAGGCCTCCTGCACGCCGTAGGTGGCGTAGGCGCCGAGCATGATGAACTCGCCCTGGGCGAGGTTGATCACGCCCATCAGCCCGAAGATGATCGCGAGCCCGGCCGCCGCCATGAACAGGATGCTGGCGAAGCTCAGGCCGTTGTAGACGACCGCGAGCCCGTCGCCGATCGCCACCGCGCGGGAGACCTGCGCGAGGCCGGCATCGAGGGCCGCCCGGAAGGCCGGATCGGCGGCGTAGGCCGGATCGCTCTTCAGCGCCGCGAGGCGCGCCTCAGCGGCCCCGGACGGGCTCGCGGCCACGGCGGCGATCGCCGCCCGGCGCCGGGCCGGATCGGGCGACGACAGGGCGGCGGCCTGGGCGAGACCGGCGATCGTCCCCTTCAGGCCGGCATCCGTCTCCGCGTCCCGCGCCCGGTCGAGGACCGAAGCCGGAACGGTGGCGATGCGCCGTTCCAGGATCGCGAGACCGGCGGCGCGGGCGGCCGGATCCGGGCCGGTCAGCAGGGCGACGGTGCCGCGCGCGGTCTCCACGGCTGCGCGCTGGCGTAGGCCGAGGACCGGCGCGCGCGCCTCGGCGGCCGGACGCGGCGCGCCGCTGACCGCATCGCGCCCCTCGGATGCGCCCGGGCGGTCGAGCAGAAGTGCGCCCTCCGCCGGGCAGGCGAGACGGCGCTCGGCCAGCGCGCCGAGGAGCCCGCCGGCATAGGCGAGGTCGTCGGCCGCCAGATCGCCGCCGGCTTGCGCGAGACCCTCGGCCGCGCGGACCTGCGCGGCGCCGTCCCCGCACAGACCCGCCGCGAAGGCCGCCCGGTCGATTGGCGCGGCGGAGGCCGGAAACGTCAGCAGCGCCAGACAGCAGAGGGCCAGGAGCGCGCGGAGCCGATCAGCCATAGGGGCTGAACGGGACCGGCTTGGGGGCGTCCGGGGATTGCCAGAGGACGTCGAAGCCGCGCTTCTCGTTGACCGAGCCGATGAACACGCCGCGGGAGACGTAGTTGTTCTCCCCCGTCATGGTCAGCGTGTAGCCCGACGGGTCGTCGAAGCTGAGCCCCGCGAAGGCCTTGCGCACCTCCGGCACCGCGAATGAACCGGCCTTGGCGGCGGCGAGCGCCCAGAGGTTGACGCTGTCATAGGCTGAGACCATCGGGTCGATCACCGTGTCGGCGCTGAACGGGACGTTCTTGGCCTTCACGTAGGCGGCCCAGTCGGCGAGGAACTTTTGGTTGCGCTCGCCCTTGGCTGCCTGGAGATAGGCCCAGCAGTTCAGGTGGCCGACGAGCTTGGCGGTATCGAGCCCCTCAAGGTCCGCCTCCACCATGTCGAGGCCGAGAATCGGCACGTCGGTGGCGCTGATGCCCTGGTTGGCGAATTCGCGCAGGAAGTCGGGGATCGAGGAGCCCACGACGGTGAGCACCACGATCGCTTGGCCGCCCGGCTGGCTGGCGAAGCTGCGGACCTGATTCACCAGCGTCTGGAAGTTCGAGAAGCCGAACGGCACGTATTCCTCGCGCCACGCGCTCTCGGGGATGCCCTTGCTCTTCCAGTAGCCCTTGAGCTGCTTGTTGATCGTGCGCGGCCAGACGTAGTCCGAGCCGATCATGAAGAACCGCTTCGCCCCGACGCCGTCCGGGCCCATCAGGTAATCGACCGCCGGCAGCACGGAACTGGCGGGCGGCGAGTTCACGTAGACGACGTTCTTGGAATTCTCGTCGCCCTCGAAATGGAGCGGGTAGAACAGCAGCCCGTCATTCTGCTCGACCACCGGCAGCACCGACTTGCGCGACACGGAGGTCCAGCAGCCGAACAGGGCCGCGACCTTCTCCTGCTGGAGCATCTGGCGGCCGACCTGGGCGTAGAGCGGCCAGTCGGAGGCGGGATCGGAGGTCAGCACTTCGATCTGGCGGCCGTTG
>NZ_BACT01000578.1:0-1607 GCF_000333255.1 Methylobacterium sp. B1
CGGGGCGGCGCTGCCGGTCGATTTCGCGCCGATGTTCGCCGTCGCGGCCCTGCTCTACGACGGGCCCTGGGTCGCCGAGCGCTACGCGGCGATCCGGCCGATCATGGAGACGCGCCCCGAGATCCTGCACCCGACGACGCTGGCGGTGATCGCCGCCGCCGGGCGCTACAACGCCGCCGACGCCTTCGGGGGTCTCTACAGCTTGGCGGAACTGCGACCGCACGCGGACGCGGTCTGGGACCGGGTCGACGTGCTCGCCGTGCCGACCTACCCGCGCCCGCAGACCTGCGCGGCGGTGGCCGCCGACCCGATCGGCCCGAACAGCGAGCTCGGCACCTACACCAACTTCGTCAACCTGCTCGACTGGTGCGCCCTCGCGGTCCCGGGGCGGCCCCGCGCCGACGGCTTTCCTTCAGGGATCACCCTGCTCGCGCCGCGTGGCTCCGATGGGCTCCTCGCCGCCCTGGGCGCCCGCCTGCACGCGGCTGCGGCCGGCCGGATCGGCGCGGGGGCGACGCCCGTGCCGGCCGTGGCGCCGGGTCCGGCCCGCGGATGGCCCGGCGAGATCGAACTGGCGGTCGTCGGGGCGCATCTGTCGGGCCTGCCGCTGAACCGCGAACTCGCCGCGCACGGCGCCCGGTATCTGCGGACGGTGGCGACCCGACCGGAGTACCGCCTCTACGCCTTGCCCGGCGGACCGCCGCATCGTCCCGGACTGCTCCGGGCGGCCGAGGGCGACGGCGGCGCGATCGAGACGGAGGTCTGGGCCCTGCCGCCCGCCGCCTTCGGGGCTTTCGTGGCGGCCATCCCGGAACCGCTCGGGATCGGCACCCTGCGGCTCGCCGACGGGACCGCGCCGAAGGGCTTCCTGGTGGAGACGGCGGGCGTCGCGGGGGCCGCCGACATCACGCAGTTCGGCGGCTGGCGCCGCTACCTGGCCAGCCGCGCCGCGGCATAGCTGATTGGGCGATGCCAAAATCCACTCCGATGCGGTCGCAGCGCTGATCCACGCGCGCCTGACAAGCGACCGCAAACCCAAGCGTACGGAGACCGCAGAACCGAGCGCCGGTTACGTGAATCGGCGGCCGCCGGCCCGGATCGCGGGCTTCGCGGCACGAAAGCGCCGCGGTCGGCCCGTCGCGGCCGGTCCGCTTCTTGCTGATCCTCCGCCCGAAGAGTGCCCCGAGGCTGCCGAACCGGGAGACCCTGCATGCGTCGATCCCTGCACACGGACGAGGAGATCGCCTTCCTGCTGGACGAGGCCGCGCGGGGCATACCGATCGCCGCGATCTGCGCCAGCGCCCATGTCTCGCTCGGCACCTTCTACCGCTGGCGAAGACGCCTCGGCGGCCTGAAGCCCGCCGGTGTGGCCCGGCTCGATCAGGTCGAGCGGGAGAATGCCGGCCTCCGGGCGGAGGTGCTGCGGCTTCGGGCAGCCCTGCTCGTCCAGCCGGGGCGCGGGGCACCGGCCACGACGGAGCGCGCGAGCCTGAGCCAGCCGCCGCACCATCGCGGCGCCCAAGCCTGTGTCGGCCGGTTCGCCTTCGGACGCAGCGCGAACTGAGGCGGTCTCCATCTGCAGGAATCGGCTGATGCTGCCTCCCCGT
>NZ_BACT01000577.1:0-1632 GCF_000333255.1 Methylobacterium sp. B1
CGTGGCGCGCGGCGAGCTCTTCTGCCTGCTCGGCGCCTCGGGCTGCGGGAAGTCGACCCTGCTGCGGATCGCCGCCGGCTTCGAGGCCCCGACCGCCGGGGAGGCCCTGATGTGGGGCAAGCCGATCGCCGGGCCGGGGCCGAGCCGCGGCATGGTCTTCCAGGATTACGGCCTGTTCCCGTGGCTCACCGTGCGGGACAATATCGGCTTCGGCCCGAAGGCCCGCGGGCGGCCCGCCGCCGAGGTGCGCGACACCGCCGAGCGCTACATCGCCCTGGTCGGCCTCCAGGCCTTCGCCGACGCCTACCCGCACCAGCTCTCGGGGGGGATGAAGCAGCGGGTCGCCATCGCGCGGGTGCTCGCCAACGAGGCCGAGGTCGTGCTGATGGACGAGCCCTTCGGGGCGCTCGACGCCATGACCCGCGAGCGGCTGCAGGACGAGCTGCTCGATCTCTGGTCGCGGACGGGGCTGACGATCCTGTTCGTCACCCACGCCATCGAGGAGGCGATTTTTCTCGCCGACCGCATCGTGATGATGTCGCCCGGCCCCGGCCGGATCGAGGCGATCCATCCGGTCGAGCTGCCGCGGCGGCGCGACGTGTCGAGCCCGGCCTTCAACGACCTGCGCCGGATGCTCGCGGCCCAGCTCCACAGCCATCACGCCCCGCGGGCCGCCGCTTGATGGACACCGCCCCCGACGACCCCCGCCGGCCCGAGATCCGGCTCGCCTACCGCGCCGCCGTGGACCGGCCGCGCCTGACCCTGCCCGGGGGCAAGCACGTCGCCGTCTGGCCGGTGGTCAATGTCGAGCACTGGTTGATCGACCATCCGATGCCGCGCCAGATCCTGGTGCCGCCGACCGCCGCGAGCCTGCTCCCGGACATCCCGAACTGGGCGTGGCACGAGTACGGGATGCGGGTCGGCTTCTGGCGCTTCCTCGAGGCTTTTTCCAGCCGCGGCATCCGCCCGACCCTGTCGATCAACGGCTCGGTCTGCACGGCCTATCCCCGCATCGCCGAGGCCGCCCATGCGGCCGGCTGGGAATTCATGGCCCACGGCTTCCATCAGGTTCCGACCCACCGGGTCGAGGACCAGCCGGAGATGATCTCTCGCACCATCGCGGCGATCACCGCGACCACGGGGCGTCCGCCGCGCGGCTGGCTGGGGCCGGGCCTCACCGAAACCCTCGACACGCCCGACCACCTGCACGCGGCCGGCATCGACTATGTCGGCGACTTCGTGGTCGACGATCGGCCCTGTCGGGTGGCGACGCGCACGGGGTCCCTCGTGGCGCTGCCCTACTCGGTGGAGCTGAACGACATCCCGTTGCTCGCCATCCAGCATCACCGGGCCGACGAGTTCGTGGAGCGGGCGCTCGCCAACCTCGACCGCCTCGCCGCCGAGGCGGCGGGTCCCGGTCCCCTCGGCGGCGCCAAGGTGATGGGCTTCGCGATCCACCCCTACATCACCGGCGTCCCGCACCGGATCGGTCTGCTGGAGCGACTGCTCGACGCGATCCTGGCGCGCAGCGACGCGGTGTTCATGCAGGGGGGCGAGATCCTCGACTGGTACCGCGCCACCGGCGACGAATCCTGAGCAGCGACCCGAGGACCGCCGTGCCGCCCCTTCCGA
>NZ_BACT01000576.1:0-2765 GCF_000333255.1 Methylobacterium sp. B1
CCCGGCGGCACCGCGCACCTTTGCGTCCGCCTCTCGCTGGACACCTAGCCCGTGCGCATCTGGGTGGCACGGCCCGAGCCGGGGGCGACACGGACCGGAGCGGCCCTGGCGGCGCAGGGCCACGCGCCGCTCGTCGCGCCCGTTCTGGCGGTGCGGCCGACCGCGGCGGCACCGCCCGCGGGACCCTTCGCCGCCCTGCTCCTGACCAGCGCCAACGCGGTGCCGGCGATCCGGGACGCGCCGCCCCTGCGCGGTCTCCCGGTCTTCGCCGTCGGTGCGCGGACGGCTGCGCTGGCACGCGCGGCCGGCCTCGGTCCCGTGCGCGAGGGGCCGGGCGATGCCGCCGGCCTCGCCGCGCTGGTGGCGGATGCCCTGGCGCCCGGCGAATCCCTTCTCCACGCGACCGGGGCCGAGCGAAAGCCGGAGCCGGCGGCAACGCTGATGGCCGCGGGGTTCCGGATCACCACCTTCGTCGCCTACCGGGCCGAGGCGCTGCGGACGCTCCCGCAGGCGGTGGCCCTCGAGCTCGCCGCGGGACGCCTCGAAGCCGCCCTTCACTATTCCCGGCGCAGCGCCGCCGTCGCCCTCGCCCTCGCGGATGGATCGGGTCATGGCGGAGCTTTCCGCCGCCTGGGGCATTACTGCCTATCGTCGGATGTCGCGGCCCCCCTGGAAGCCGCCGGTGTTCCGGTCCATTTCGTCGCGACACGCCCGCGCGAAGCGGATCTGCTCGACGCCCTGGCGCCGCCACCGGGTTAGCCGTGCGGTGACAGGGAGGCCGGGCCGCCATATCTCGCCCTCGCGCCCGGCGCCGCCGCGGTGCTAGGGGGGCGCGGCGACGCCGAAGAGTTGGAGGACTTGCCCGTGACGCCACCACCCAGCGACGCCGACAAGCCCGGTCCCGGCGGTCGGAAGCCGGACGCCGCGCCCGGCAAGCCCGGATCGTCCCTGCCGCCCGGGGGCGCGTCCCGGTCGCCCGCGACATCGGCGTCCACCGCCTCGGTGTCGGCCTCGACATCCTCGGCGTCCACCGCCGCCGGTGCGAAGCCGAGTGTTTCGGGTCCGGCCGAGACCGTAAAGGGACCGCAGGGATCCCCGCTCGGAACACCGCCCAAGCCGGCGACCGAGCCCGTCGTGTCCGCCAAGCCCGGCACGAGCGACGCCCGCCCCGACGGCGTCAAGCCGGGGCCCGGTACCGACGGCCTGAAGCCGACGTCCGGCCCGGCCGCCCAGCCGCCCGGCGCTAAGCCCGATGCGCTCAAGGCTGGGTCCGACAGGTTCGAGACGAAGCCGGGCACGACCACCTCGTCGTCGGCAACGGCATCGTCGTCGACGGCCTCCGCCACCGCGTCGGCGGCCACCGGGGCGACGGCCGATCCGAAGGCCGCCCAGCCCGGCACCGGCCCCCAGGGCGGTCCCCGTCCGAGCGGTCCCGCTTCGGGTGCCGCGGGTCCGGCGGCCGCCAGTGCGGTGACGGCCGGTCCGATCATCGACCTCAAGGCCAAGCGCATCTCCGATCCGCCGTCGGCCGGCAAGGATGCGGCCAAGGACACCTTCAAGGATGCCTCCAAGGATGCCCCGAGGGATGGCAAGGAGTCGCCGAAGGGGCCGATCCCCGCGGCGGCCTCCGTCGATCCGGCCAGACCTGCGGCTGGATCGTCTGCCCGGGCGCGGGCCGGGTTCGGATCGATCGCCGCTGCCGGGCTGCTTGGCGGCGTGATCGGCGCCGGCCTGCTGTTCGGTGCCGAGAAGGCCGGGATCGGTCCCGATCCGCGCCTGAACGCCCTGGACCAACGGCTTTCCAGCCAGATCGCGTCCCTTGACAAGCGCCTTGACGGGCTGGCCCCGCGCGATGCGCTGGCGGCCCTCGACAAGCGCGTCGCCACCGCGGAATCGAGCGCCAAGCAGGCCCTAGACAAGGCCGGCGCGGCGCCGGCGGCCGCGACGGACGGCCAGGCCTCCGGTGCGGCGCCGGCCGTGCCGCCGGATCTCGTCGCCCGCCTCGACAACCTCGACCAGCGCGTCGCCGCGCTCCAGGAGGAGCCCGGCCAGGAGCCGGGCCGGGACCAGTCGGCGGGCGCGAAGCTCGGCGTGGTCCAGGACAACGCGAAGCAGATCGCCGATCTCGAGACTCGCCTGAAGGCGGTGGAGGACGCTGGCGGCGACAAGGGGGCGGCCGAGGACGCGTCCCGGAAGATCGCGGCGCTGCAGGGCGAGGTGGAGCAGAAGACCAAGGCGAATGCCGAGGCCGACGCGGCGCTCGGTCAACGCCTCGACGCGCTGCAACAGGCCCTCGACGCGCGGGTGAAGGCGGCCACGGAGGCGGTCCAGGCCGCCGCTCAGGCGAGCCGCACCGCCGCTGAGGCGGGACAGACCCAGGCCGCCGAGTCCGCAAAGGCGGTGGATCGGCGTCTGCAGGAGCAGGCCGATCAGATCGCAGCGCTGGACAAGAGCGTGGCGCAGCGCGCCGAGGCCAGCACCGTCCAGGCGGCACTCCGGGTCGTGGTCGCCGATCGCGTGGCGGCCGCCCTGGAATCCGGCACGGCCTATGCGGAGCCGCTGGCGACCCTGCGCAAGCTCGATCCGGGCACCGAAGCGCAGGCCAAGGCCCTCGCCCCCTTCGCCGAGGGCGGCGCACCCTCGGCGGCGGATCTCGCCGACACGTTCCGGCCGATCGCCGAGCGGATCGCGGCCAAGCGGCAGGCGCAGCGGGCCAAGAGCGCCGCCGAGACCGGGGATTTCCGCTCCAACTCCTCAGCATGGCC
>NZ_BACT01000575.1:0-14179 GCF_000333255.1 Methylobacterium sp. B1
CCTGCCAGCGGCAGATCTGGGCGACGATGTGGGCGGCCGCCCCGAACCCGTAGAGACCGACCGTTCCGGCATCGCCGGCCATCCGCAGCGTGCGCCAGCCGATCAGCCCGGCGCACAGGAGGGGCGCCGTCGCGACCGGGTCCAGGCGCGCGTCGAGCGGGATGGTGAAGGCGGCCTCGGCCAGGAGATGGCTCGCGAAGCCGCCGTCGCGGGTGCAGCCGGTGAAGCCGGGGGCGTCGCAGAGGTTCTCGCGCCCCGTCTCGCAGTAGGCGCAGTGCCCGCAGGCATGCCCGAGCCAGGGCACGCCGACCCGCATGCCCGGTCGCGGCGCCGTCACGCCCGCGCCGACCGCCTCGACGCGCCCGACGACCTCGTGTCCCGGCACGATGGGATAGACGGCCTGGGGCAGGTCGCCGTCGATGACGTGGATGTCGGTCCGGCAGACCGCGCAGGCCTCGACCCGGATGCGCACCTCGCCCGGCCCGGGGTCCGGGTCCGGACGCTCCTCCGGGACGAGGGCCGCGCCGATCTCCCGCAGGACCATGGCCAGCATCGGACCGGCCTCACGCGAGGGTCAGGCGATCCTCGACGGCGCGGACGCCGGGCGCCGACCACGCGGCCCGCTCGGCGATCTCGCGCTCGCTCCAGACATCGACGCACCCGTCGAGGGTGACCTTGTCGCCGTCCACGTGCACGCGGATCGTATCCGGATCCCGCGCGCTCCGTCTCAGGGCCGCGAGGATGCGGGACTTCACCTCGGTGGCCTGCGCGAGCGGCTTCACCGCGATGAGATTGACGATGTCGGTGACGCCGGCCAGGCGCCGCAGCGCCTGATCGACGGCCGCCTTCTGGTGATAGAACGGGACACAGCCGTCGAGCGTGACGCAGCCCTTCTCGACCTTGAGCGTGACCGCGTTCTCCGGGATCTGCACGTCCCATGCGAGCACCCGGGCGCAGCGCTCGGCCAGGGCCTCGTCGCCGACGATGGGGCAGTTCGGATAACGGACCTCGATCCGCTCCACCACGCCCCGCACGCCGCGGACCCGGAGCACGACGCGCTCGGCGATGCCCTTCTCGGCGTAGTTGCGGACATGCCCCGTCAGGGTCACGATGCCGTTCTCGACGGTGACGCCGATCTGCGCCGCGTCGATCATCGGAGCGTATTCCAGCTCGTCGAGCACATGCTGGTGCACGGTCTTGTCGTCCATCACCCGTCTCCCCGCGTCGCTCGGTTCAGAGGACCAGCCAGAGCAGCACAGTCGTCACCGCCGAGGCCGCGATGGCCAGGGCCAGGGCCTGCAGACTGCCGATGCGCCCGTAGTGGTAGCCATCCGCCACGATGCGCCGGCCCGCGTCGTTCCGCGGCTCGAGCCTGAGCGGCATCCATACGCGGCGCACCGTCCGGATGTGGGTGGATCGAAGCACCAGGGTCATCGTTCGCTCCCGTCTTGGCTGACGGGGCCATCTTGCCGTCCTGCCCGGGGAGGGCCTTGATCCACCTCAACGCCGCCGGGCCCGGCCCCCGGCAGGGTCCGCCCCGGGTTACGGATCCGCCGGGAGGCCGACATGGACGCGAGGCACGGCTCGAAGGAGCGCCGCGACGGCGAAGGCCGGGACGACGGACACGGCCTGGCCTTCGTGCCCGGGCCGCTCGGACCCGATGGCCTCGGGACGATCGACGCCTACTGGCGCGCCGCCAACTACCTGTCGGTCGGGCAGATCTACCTCATGGCCAACCCGCTCCTGCGCGAGCCGCTCAAGGCGGAGCACGTCAAGCCGCGGCTCCTCGGCCACTGGGGGACGACGCCCGGCCTCAACTTCATCTACGCGCACCTGAACCGGATCATCCGGCAGCGCGACCTCGACATGATCGCCGTTTGGGGACCGGGCCACGGTGCGCCGGGTCTCGTGGCCAACGCCTACCTGGAGGGCACCTACAGCGAAATCTACCCGGACGTGGCCCGGGACGCGGTCGGGATGGGCCGCCTGTTCCGGCAGTTCTCGTTCCCCGGCGGCATCCCGAGCCACGCCTCGCCCGAGCTGCCGGGCTCGATCCACGAGGGCGGCGAACTCGGCTACTCTCTGGCGCATGCGTTCGGGGCAGCCCTCGACAATCCGGGCCCTGACGTCGCCTGCATCGTCGGGGACGGCGAGGCCGAGACCGGGCGCTCGCCGCCGCCTGGCACGCGAACAAGTTCCTCGACCCGTGCTCCGACGGCACGGTCCTGCCGATCCTGCACTCACGGCTACAAGATCGCCAGCCCGACGGTCCTCGCCGCATGCCCGCGGACGAGCTGCGCAGCCTTCTCGTCGGCTACGGCTACGCGCCGGTCTTCGTCGAGGGCGACGACCCGGCCCCGATGCACCAGGCCATGGCCACGGCCCTCGATGCCGCCTTCGACACCATCGCGGAGATCCGGGCGCGCGCCGGACGCGGCGCCGTCGAGCGGCCCCGCTGGCCCATGATCGTGCTGCGCAGCCCCAAGGGCTGGACCGGGCCGCATTGCGTGGACGGCAAGCCCGTCGAGGGCACATGGCGTGCGCACCAGGTGCCGGTCGCCGCCGTCCGGGAGAACGCGGAGCACCGGGCGATCCTCGAAGCCTGGATGCGCTCCTATCGTCCGGAGGAGCTGTTCGCGGAGGACGGCGCCCTCGTCCCCGAACTCGCCGCGCTGCCGCCGAAGGGGGCGCGGCGCATCTCGGCCAATCCGCACGCCAACGCGCACAAGAGCGCGCCTCTGCGCCTACCCGACCTGAGCGTGGCGGCCGTCGCGGTGCCGGAGCCCGGCCGCACCAGGGCCGAGGCCACCCGCGCGCTCGGGGCCTACCTTCGGGAGGTGCTGACCCTGAACGCGCCGACGCGCAACTTCCGCATCATGGGGCCGGACGAGACCGCCTCGAACCGCCTCGACGCGGTCTTCGCGGTGACGAGCCGCGCTTGGCAGGAGGCGATCCTGCCGGGCGACGAGAACCTCGCCCGCGACGGCCGCGTCATGGAGGTGCTGAGCGAGCACCTCTGCGAGGGCTGGCTGGAGGGCTACGTGCTGACCGGGCGGCACGGCCTGTTCGCGACTTACGAGGCCTTCGCGCACGTGGTCGATTCGATGGTGAACCAGCACGCCAAGTGGCTGAAATCCGCGCGCGACCTGCCCTGGCGCCGGCCGGTGCCGTCCCTCAACATCCTTCTCTCGTCCCATGTCTGGCGGCAGGACCACAACGGCTTCAGCCACCAGGACCCCGGCTTCATCGACTTCGTGGCCAACAAGCGGGGCGACACGGCCCGCATCTACCTGCCGCCGGACGCGAACACCCTGCTCTGCGTCATGGACCATTGCCTGCGCACCTACGACCGCATCAACGTCGTCGTGGCCGGCAAGCAGCCGGCCCTCCAGTGGTTGAGTCTGGACGAGGCCGTCCGCCATTGCGCGGCCGGCGTCGACATCTGGGACTGGGCCTCCAACGAGGGTGCGGGGGAGCCGGATGTGGTGATGGCCTGCGCGGGCGACGTGCCGACCCAGGAGACGCTTGCCGCGGTGGATTGGCTGCGCCGACATGTCCCCGCGCTCAAGGTCCGGGTGGTGAACGTCGTCGACCTGATGACGCTGCCTGCGCCCGAGACGCACCCCCACGGGCTCGACGACGCAACCTTCGACAGCCTGTTCACCTCCGATCGGCCCGTGGTGTTCGCCTATCACGGCTATCCGTGGCTCATCCATCGGCTGACCTACAAGCGGACGAACCATGGCAACTTCCACGTCCACGGCTTCATCGAGGAGGGCACGACCACGACGCCCTTCGACATGTGCGTGCTGAACCGCCTCGACCGCTTCCACCTCGCGCTCGCCGCGCTGCAGACGGTCCCCCATCTCGGGGCATGCGCCGAGCATGCCGAGCAGGCGCTGCGGGATGCCTTGGCGGCCCATCACGCGTATGTCCGTCGCACCGGCGACGACCTGCCGGAGGTGCGGGATTGGGTCTGGCCGGACCGGCATGCGCACCCGCATCCGGACCGTCGGCGGATCGACGGCGACATCATGCAGTGCGGTCCGACCACGGGAGAAGAGCCTCGCCCGGGCGAAACCCTGGACGACTGGACGGTCGTCACCTGAGGCCGGGCGATGATCCGCGTCCTCGACGCCGGCGCCTCCAGCCTGCGCCGCGCCCTGTCCCGGCCGGGTGCCGACGACCCGGCGTGGCGCGCCCGCGGTCGCCGACACCGGTCATGAGCGGCGCTCCCGATCGGAGGCCTCGACGCGCCGGTGCTGGGCGCGCTGGACGAACCCCCCGGGCGTCCCTTCCTGACTGCGATCACGGTATCGGTGCCCGACCTTCGGGGTGTCGCGACGGCCCGAAGCGCGCGTGCCGCCCGAGGCGTCTTCGAGGCGTCTTCGGGCCGTCTTCGGGGCCGCGCCATCCCCCGGGCTGGACGCAATCGCGGATGAGTCCCTCCGCGAGGGCCACCCCAAACCCGGATCCGGGGGGAGCCGAACCCGGGCCGTGTCCACCCCGGGTCAGGGGGGCGGGAAATCCAGGTTCAGGTAGGCAGGGTCGAATTCGGCGACCTTCCGGAGACCGTCCCAGTCCTCGATGGTCATCCATCGGCATCGCTTGGACACGAGCCCGGCCTGCTGGAGCCTCTTCATGGTTCGGTTCGCGTGGACCGATGTGAGGCCTAGGGCGCTGCCGAGTTCCGTCTGCGTCAGGGGCATCGGAAATCGGAAGGCCTCGGTGATGCCGGCCGCCGCGGCCCGGGTGAAGAGTTCGCAGATCAGGTGCGCCATCCCCGCATAGGCCTGACGGTGCCCCGCATTCAGGAGCCAGCGGCGGGTTATGGCCGCCTCGGTGGCGGTTTCGACCTGAATCAGACGGCCGATGCCGGGATGCCGCTCGACGAGCCCGTGCAGGACGCCGTGCGGAATGATGCCGATGCGGCATGGGGTGAGCGTGGCGATGACATGATCCATCTCGCCCCGCAGAAGGCCCTGCAGGTCCAGGGCGTCGCCGGCGAGTTGCAGGCCGAGAATCTGCGGCCTGCCGTCCTTCAAGGGGACGTACCGGCACGTCCAACCCTCCAGCAGAAGGCGGCATTCGGTCGGCGTGTCGCCCTCGCGCACGATGTCCGTGTCCGCCTCGACGTTCACGACCCGGGATACGGATGCGGCGAGGGCATCGATCTCCGCGGCCCAGACGCCGCCGGACCGATCCAGCCTGCGCCGGATGGTCAAGGTCCAATCCACGCCCGACGGGCGCGTGGGGTCGTGGGCGAACTTCCGCCGGCCCGTCTGCGCGTCCCGGGCGCGTGCCAGGGGGAGTGTCGGCGGTAGTGTCGGGGGCCGTGTCGGGCCAGGGGGGGATTGCGCCGCCTCGCGTCCCTGGGCGGTGATCGCTTCGTGGCTCAGCCTTGAGCGCGTCTTCCCTTCGGCTATCGACATCATGCGCCCCCAGTCTCGCTGGATGGAAACAGGTCGGCGCCGCGCCGCGGTCGTGCCTTGCGGTGGATCAAAGGCGCCCGGTTCGAAGCCTCCACGCCATCCGGCATCGCGGCACGGTGCACCGCCTGCCGCCCGGCGGCCCCCGGAGATCATCGCCGCACCCTGAGGGACGGCGGGGGGCTGCACGCTCCATCGCGCTCACGCGCACACACCCCCCATCCCGACCCCGCCATCGCGGCCGTCGCGCCCCTCCGTCGAACCGACGGAACAGGCTGCGATGTCGGCCGGCCGCACCCATCGGTACAGGAGACGGTCGACCGCGCCGGCCCGGGCGAGCGGCAGATCGCGCCAGAAGGTGCGCCACCGCGTCAGAAGGGTGCTCTCGGCGGGCCCGAACTCCGACGGAGGCGGGCACAGGGGCAAGACGGGACAGTCCGCGCCCCCGCCCGTCATGATCCGTCCCCGCCGTCCGGATGGGTGAGGCGGGCGACCTTGAACGTGCGGTAGACCGCGCCGCCGGCATCCCGGATCGAGACGTACTCGCCTTCGACGAAGACGTGGGTACCCAGATGGTAGCCGGCCTCGTCATCCTCGTTCGTCCAGTCCTCGTAGTCGATCAGCCAAGTCGCGCCGCCCTCGCCACCGGCCCGGTGCACCAGGCGGCCGTGCCGGTCCGGCTCGCCGATCCAGAAGCGGCGGACGCGGCACCGGTCGCGGGTCTCGCGCCAGAGCGCCGGGTCGAGGTGCCCGTCTGGCGTGAGGGGCGCCACGATCTCGTAGCCCCGTCCGGTGCTGCCGTCCGGATGCTCCGGGCAGCGCGCCAGCGTCAGCGTCACGCGAGACAGTCCGGGCCGGGCATCGGGTTTCCCCGGAGGTCGTCCACCCTGGAGCGGGGCGGCGTCGAGCGCGTGCGATTCGCCGGACATGGCGGTCCTCCTCAGCTCAGGGCCACGATGCGGTCTTCGACGGCGCGCACGCCCGGCACCGACCACGCGGCGCGCTCGGCCGCATCGCGCTCGGCCCAGGCCGTCACCGCCCCCTCCAGGGTCACCTTGTCCCCCGTGACGGTGACCTTGATCCCCTCCGCCTCGAACAGGGCGCCCCGCCGGAACGCCTCCAGGATCTTGTCCTTGACCGCCGCCGGCGGCACCTGCCGCCGAATTTCGATGAGGTTGGTCACGCCGTGCACGCCGGTGAGCTTCCGGACGGCCGCCTCGGCGCCCGCCACTTGGTACTGCCAGTCCACCGTGCCGGTCAGCGTGACCCAGCCGCCGGCCACCTTCACCTGGATGGCGTCCTTCGGCAGATGCACCGACCAGTCGATGATCGCGAGCGCCCGGGCGGCGATCTGGTCGTCGGCCACCTTCTTCTCATCGGCGTAGCGGACCGCGATCTCCTGCGCGATGGCGCGCACGCCCCGGACGCGGCGCACGGCGCGCTCCGCCTCCACCTTCTCGGCGTAGCTGCCGACATGGCCGGTGAGCGTCACCACCCCTTCGGAGACGGCGACGCCGATATCCCCGGCGTCCAGGCTCGGGTCGAAGTCGAGTTCGTCGAGCACCGCCCGGCGCAGGTCCTTGTCGGTCATGGGGTCCTTCCTCATGGCGTGTCTCCCGATCGTTCTGGCTGGCGCGATGGCGCGGGGGCGCCTCGGCGCTGCGGCGCGGCCTAGACGGAGGAGCCTCGATTCAGCGCGACGCCGACGCGCCGCTCGGCCTGGGCGAGCGCGGCGCACCGCTCCAGCTCCGTGCGCAGGCGGGGGATCGTCGCGTCGATGCCGGCCGCCCCGAGATCCGACCGAAGCCTGTCGATCAGCGCTTCGTCCTCGGTCACGACGGCGTACTCCGTGACGGCGGTGACGTAGTCTTCCGCCGCCTGGCCGGTCAGGTTCATCCGCTCGGAGGCCCAGGCGGCCAGGAGCCGGTTGCGCCGGTTGCGGGCGTGGAACCGCGCCTCTTCCTCCTGGACGAAGCGGCGTTCGGCGGCTCGCTCGCGCTCGTCGAACGTCGTGGTCATGGAAGCCTCCATCCCGTGAGCGGTGCCGGACCGCGCCGGCTGCGGTTCGGCCATCCTTCAACCGGCCGGCGCCGCCGGCCTTGAGGCAGATCAAGGTTCGGCGCGCCGATGGCGGGCGCGGTGCGGCGGGCGGGCGGCCCAGGGCTTCACGGTCTCGACCGCCGCGAGGTAGGCGAGGGTGATCAGCGCGATGCCGAGGAGCGTCGGCAGAGGCGGGGCCTGGAAGCCGAACCAAGGCCCTGCCGGCGTGAAGGGAAGGGCCAGCGCGGCCGCCAGTGCGGCGAGCGAGGAGCACGCCAGCGCCGCGCTCGGACGATCCCGCCAGGGGCGCCCGCTCGTCCGGATGACGAAGATCACGAGGATCTGCGTCGCCATGGATTCGAGGAACCAGGCCGTCCGGAATTCCTCCGCCGAGGCACCGAAGAGGAAGAGCAGGGCGCCGAAGGTCAGGAGGTCGAACAGCGACGAGAGCGGGCCCATCACGCCCGCGAACCGGAGGATGGCCGCCATGTCCCAGACCTGTGGCCGGGCGGTCGCGGACGGCGCCACATGGTCGAAGGGGATGCCGACCTCCGAGAGGTCGTAGAGCAGGTTGTTGAGAAGGATCTGCGTCGGCAGCATCGGGAGGAACGGCAGCGTCACCGACGCGACCGCCATCGAGAGCATGTTGCCGAAGTTCGAGCTCGCGCCCATGCGGATGTACTTCAGGATGTTGGTGAAGGTCCGCCGCCCCTCCTCGACGCCGTCGGCGACGACCGCGAGGTCCGAGGCGAGCAGGATCATGTCGGCCGCGGCCTGCGCGACCCCGGTCGCGCCCTCGACGGAGAGGCCGATATCGGCCTGCGCGAGGCCCGGCGCGTCGTTGATGCCGTCACCCAGGAAGCCCACGATCGCGCCCCTGGCCTGAAGCGCCCGCACGATGCGCGCCTTCTGGTCCGGGGTGAGCCGTCCGAAGGCGTCCACCTTGCGGGCCTGCACCGCGAGCGCCGCATCGCTCAGGGCCGCGACCTCGGAGCCGGACAGGACCGTGGTGGTGTGAAGCCCGACGAGGCTCGCGAGGCGGCGCACGACCACCGGGTCGTCGCCGGACAGGATCTTCAGGCGCACGCCGGCGCGCGCGAGCCGCGTGACGGCGGCGGCGGCCGTCGGTTTGGGCGGGTCGGCGAAGGCGCAGAAGCCCTCGAAGACGAGGTCGGCCTCGTCCGCGGTTCCGGGCGGCCGCATGGGCCCCGACCAGGGCCGCGACGCGACCGCGATGGTGCGCAGCCCCTCCTCGGCCAGGCTCCGGACCTGCCCGAGGGCCGCGCCGCGTTCCGCCGGGCCCATCGGCTCCGTCCCCTCGCCGGCGCGGCGCGCGGTGCACAGCGCCAGGACCGCCTCCGGCGCGCCCTTCAGGATCAGCAGCGGCCCCTCCGGTCCCTGCGCGAGGACCGACCCGGTGCGCCGCCCGTAGTCGAACGCCCGCTGGCCGGCCAGGACCCACGCCCGGCCCGCGTTCGGGTGATGGTCGACGAGGGCCGCGTCGAGCGAGCTGCGGTCCCCGCCGAGATCGGCCGCGACCGCCGCGAGCCGCGACGGCCGCGCGTCCTCGCGGCCCGCCGGATCGAGGCTGCGGCCCAGGGCGATCTCGGCCGAGGTCAGCGTCCCGGTCTTGTCGGTGCACAGCACCGTCATCGCGCCGAGGTCGTGGATCGCGGCGAGCCGCTTCACGATGACCTTGCGGGCCGCCATGCGCAGAGCGCCCCGCGAGAGCGTCACCGTCGTGACCATCGGCAGCAGTTCCGGGGTGAGGCCGACGGCGAGCGCGACCGCGAACAGGAGGGAGTCGAGCACGGGGCGGCCGAGCACGACGCGGGCGGCCAGGACGCTGAGCACCAGGGCCAGGGTCAGCCGGGCGACCATGAGCCCGAAGGCGTGGAGGTCGCGCTGGAAGGGCGAGGATGCCCGCGCCTCGGCCAGAACCGAGGCCGCCGCGCCGAACATCGTGGCGGGGCCGGTCGCGACGACGAGGGCGGTTGCCTTGCCCGTCCGCACGACGGCGCCGCGGAACACGGCGTTCGAGGCCTCCGCCGGCTCTGGAGACGTCACCGGCCCGGCCCGCTTCTCCACCGGGTAGGGCTCGCCGGTCAGGGCGGCCTCGGCCACCGTGAAGGCGTCGCCGTCGATCACGAGGGCATCGGCCGGGACGATGTCGCCGGCCCGCATGCGCAGGATGTCGCCGGGAACCACCTGCTCCACCGGGACCGTGACGAAGCTGCCGTCCCGCCTGACCTCAGCCTTCAGCGCCACCGTGTGGCGCAGGGCCTCGGCGGCCCGTGTGGCGTGGCCCTCCTGCACCGTGTCGAGGCCGATGGACAGGCCGAGGATGGCGACGATGATGACGCCTCCCACCACGTCGCCGGTCACGACCGAGACGAGGCCGGCCGCGATCAGGATCAGGGCGAGCGGTTCGAGCAGGCGGCGGAGCACGGCCTGCAGGGCGCCGCCGGCCCGCGTCCCGGCATCGCTGTTCGGCCCGTAGCGTTCGAGCCGTCGCGCGGCGTCGACCGCGCCGAGCCCGTCGAGCCCGCATCGGAGCTCGGCGCAGAGCGCCTCGAGGCCGCGCACCCAGAACGCCCCGCTCGGCCCGGGCGACGACAGCTCCGTCGGAGTGGCGATGTCGCGCGCGCGCGCCGGAACCGCCGTCATCTCCATGGGTCGACCCGTCGCTCTCCCGCTCGCGGCGGCACGACATCACCGGTTGGGACTGGGGTCGTTGCGGTGGATCAAGCCGCCGCCGCTCTGGCTGACGGCCAGCAGATGCTGCACGGCCGCCGTCAACGGCCGGTCCCGCGACGGATCGATGAGGCCGTCCGCGACGAAGCCGTCCTGCAGCGAGCCGCCGCCCGCACCGGGCTCCGGCGATAGGCGGCCCTGCGTCCCGGCCGCCATGCCGTCCGGGGTCACCACGCGGTCGGGTGCGATGCCGTTGCCGTCCACCCGGCGGCCCGCGGGCGTGACGAACCAGGCCGTGGTGAGGCGCAGCGCGCGCCCGTCGCGATGGGCATAGGTGGTCTGGACCGCCCCCTTGCCGTAGGTGCGCGTCCCGATGAGAATCGCCCGCCGGTGATCCTGAAGGGCGCCGGCGACGATCTCGGCCGCGGACGCGGTCCCGCCGTCGACGAGCACGACCAACGGAAGGCCGTCGATCACGTCGGCACCGGTCCTGTCCAGCGCGAACCGCTCGACGCTGCCGGGGTCCCGGCCGACCAGGCGCACGATCTCGCCCCGTCCGAGGAAGGCCCCGGCCACCGCGACGGCCTGCACGACGAGGCCCCCCGGATTGCCGCGCAGGTCCAGGATGAACCCCGTGAGCCTGTCACGGCCGATGCCGGCCTTCAGGTTCGCCACCGCCCTGAGCAGCCGGCCGGTCGTGAATTCGTCGAAGTGGTCGAGCCCGAGATAGGCGACGGTATCCAGGGCTTTCAGACGCACCGGGTGCAGCGGCAGCCACTCCCGGATCAGGACCATCTCGGCCGGGGCAGGCTCGCCCGGCCTGACGACCCGCACGCGCACCGCCGAGTCCGGCTCTCCGCGCAGGCGGTCGGCGACCTGGTCGGGCGCGATGCGCCCGATGGCGACGCCGTCGATCTCCTGGATGATTGTCCCGGGCGTGAGGCCGGCGCGCGCGGCCGGGGCATCGGGAAGCGTGCGCCGCACCGTCCCGTCCGCGTCGACGACCACGCCGATGCCGGCATAGCTCCCCGTATCCTGCTCATCGAGCCGGCGGAACTCGGCCGCGGTGAGGTAGTGTGAATGCCGGTCCAGCGCGGCGAGCATCCCGACGATGGCCGCGTCGATCAACGGACCGTCGCCGCGCATGTCGGCCGCCCGTGACCGGATGGCGTGGAATGCGGCCCCGAAGAGGCGCAGGTCCCGATAGGGCGAGTCCTGGAACCCGTCCGGGCGTAGGCCGACGTCGGGTGCGGCGGGGCTCGTGAGCAGCGCGCCGGCGGCGCCGGCGAGCCAGGCCGCCCCGGCGAGGCAGCACGCGGCGCCGCGACCGGTCGGCCCCCGGTCGCGTGCCGCCTTGCTTGCGATCGGTTTGAACGGCATCGCCCGGTTCGACGTCCACGCGCGCGGTGAGGATGGCTCTCCGCGCCCGGCCTCGCCTTGACGTGCGTCAACGTCACCGCGTGTGCGGAGGCGGGCCCTGCGCGATGGCGATCGTCGTCGGAACGCCCCGTGCCCGCTCCGGCCGATCCGGCGGGGTCGGGGTCGCCGGTGACCCGTCGGGTGGCCGGGCCGCCGGCCAGCCCGTCACGCCGGCGCTCCCCAGGAGCGACAGGACCGTCGCGCGCAACGCGTCCACGGGCTGATCGGCGCGGAGCTCGTGCCACGCGAGGGCGCCGCGACCCCGCGCGACCTGGGCCGCCAGGACCGTCGCGGTGGCATCCGAAGGGTCGCCGGCGCGGCTGTCGATGCGGCGCGCGAGCAATGGGGCCGGGGCCTCCAGCCAGACGCCGCAGAACCGGGCCCCCCGGTCTCGGGCGAGGGCCTCGATCTGCGCCCGCTCGGTCGGTCGGTCGAAGACCGCATCGGCGACGACGCAATGGCCCGCGGCCAGGACCCGCCCGGCGTCCCGCCGCAGGATCGCGTAGACGCGCCGCGACACGGTCTGGGCGTAAGCCGCCGCCGGGAGCCGCGTCAGGGCGTCGACCCCGTGCAGGCGCTTGCGGATCCGATCGCTCGACAGGATCCGGGCGCCCGGGGCCGCGCCGATCCAGGGGGCCGCCGCCGCCGCGACGCTCGACTTGCCGGAACCGCTGAAGCCGCCGACCGCCAGGAGGCCCGCCGGCCTGTCGGTCAGCAGGTCTCCCCCGAGGGCGAGATACGCGCGCGCCTCGGCGGTCCTGGCGGCGGCGGCCGCGCCGGTTCCGTCCGCCGCTTGAGCCGCCGTGACGTGGGCGCGGATCACCGCGCGCAGCGCCATCAGGACCGGCAGCAATCCGAGACCGTCGGTCTCGTCCGCCCCATCGAGGTAGCGATTGAGCAGGAGGTTGGCGAGGTCGAAGCGCGACCGGTGCCAGAGGTCCATGAGGACGAAGGCGAGGTCGTACAGGATGTCGGTCGTCGCGATGGTTTCGCTGAACTCGATGCAGTCGAACGGCGTCGGCTTGCCCTCGAACAGGCAGATGTTGCGCAAGGTGAGGTCGCCGTGGCAGCGGCGGACCTTGCCGGCGGCGCGGCGGGCGTCGAGCAGGGGGGCATGCCGCGCCAGAACCGCCCGGAACCGCGCCGTCAGCGTCGCCACCGCGCCGGTCGAGACGAGCCCCGTCGCCAGGAGCGCCGCCGCGTTCAAGTCGACGAGCGCCGTCAGGGCGGCGGCCCCGCCCTTGTCGCGGTGAATCTCCGCGCCGGCATGGAAGGCGGCGATGACCTGGGCAAGGTCCGCGATATGGTCCGGTCCGAGGCGACCCTCGCACGCCAGGGTGTCGAACAGGTCCGCCTCCGGGAACCGCCGCATCTCGACCACGGCGTCGACGAGGTTCCCGGTCCCGTCGAAGGCCAGGCCCCCGTCCGGTCCGCGCGTGATCCGCCGGGCGCCGAGGTAGAGCGCGGGTGCCGTGCGGCGGTTGAGCACGACCTCGGCCTCGCAGGCGGCGAGGCGCCGCTCGGGGGTCGAGAAGTCGAGATAGGGGAAGCGGACGGCGCGCTTGAGCTTGAACACGCGGCTGCCGGCCAGGAAGAGCCGGGAGATGTGGGTGGTTACGGTCTCCACCTGTCCCGTGCCCGACAGGGCCTGCGTCAGGAACGCGGCGACGGCGTCCTGGTCCCCGGTCGACATGCGGATCGATCCTCGCTGACCCTGGGCGTCGCGCGGGCCGCGGGCGGCGCGGTTTGCCAAGCAGATTTCTGGGCCGATTTCTGGGAGGCGGGCAGGTCCCGCAGCCGCCACAGCCAGGAGCCGGCCGAGACGAGGAGGGCGACGCCGAGGCCCACGTGAGCCCAGGCCGCGGCGTCCTGGAAGCCCAGCGCCCAGGGGGCCGCGCAGGACCAGAGACCGGCCGCCCCGATGGCGTACACTTCTCCCTCACGGGTGCGCATCAGCGTCAGGGCCGCCAAGGCCAGGATCGTCGCCCCGGTGATCCAGGCGTTCCAGGCCGCGATGTCCTCGGATCGGAAGCCGAAGTACCAGGGCGCCAGGATCAGGCCCGCCCCCAGCATGAGGTTCCAGCCCCCCAGGAAGATGTCTTCCGGCTGGTTGTCGATGGTGCGCATCGCCCCTCGTCCCCGGGGTGTGGCGGGCCCTGGGCCGCCGCCGACCGAGATGTGCGCCGATGTCGCCGGATCGGCCTTGAGATGGATCAAGGGCGCCGCCGCCGCGGTGGGGCACGCAGGGACTTTCAGGAGTCTGTGATGGCCGCACCAGCCGACAAGACCGACCCCTTCGATCCATTCGGCGTCGCCGCCGCGATGACCGGATGGTGCTGCCTCCTGAAGGCGGCACAGGAAATCCGGGACATCGACCAGGAGATGATGGAGACGATGATGGAGGCCGACGCCGCGGCGCCCGCCGGCCTGTCGCCGGAAGCCGGCGCGAAGCTCCAGGGCGTCGTCAGCCTGATGCGACGCCTGCAGCTCGACCCCGAAGCCGTTCGGCGGAGCGAGCCCGAGACCATGCGGGCGCTCGAGGCCGCCTTGCCGGCCTGCGGCGCGCGGAGCCGCTGCGAACGCGAAGCTCCGGGCCG
>NZ_BACT01000574.1:0-5918 GCF_000333255.1 Methylobacterium sp. B1
CGCGGCGTCGTCGAGGAGATCAAGGTCCGCTTCGGCGGCGAGACGCCGCCGCGCGACGAGGACCTCGCCCAGCGCGCCGTGCAGATGCTCGACTGGTCCGCGACCGTGCCGAAGGGTGCGGTGCAGGTGAAAGTTCAGAACGGCTGGGTGACGCTGACCGGCCGGGTCGACTGGCAGTATCAGAAGGAAGAAGCCTACCGGTCGATCAAGCGCCTCGCGGGCGTGGCCGGCATCCTCAACACCATCGAGGTGGCGCCGAAGGCGAGCGTGCCCGATGTGCGTGCGAAGATCCTGGCGGCGCTGAAGCGCAACGCCGAACTCGAGGCGGACGCCATCAAGGTCACCGTCAAGGACGCGAAGGTCGTCCTGGAGGGCAAGGTGAACGCGTGGCACGAGCGCCGGCTCGCCGAGAACGCGGCGTGGTCGGCGCCGGGCGTGCGCGCCGTCGAGGACCACCTGACGCTGGGCTGACCGACGCGGGGCTGAGGCCCGAACCGACGGGAGGCGCCGGCCGGGGCCGCCGTCATCCCGCCGTCATCCCGCCGCCGTCCTTCGAGCCGGAGACGTTCCATGACCTATGCGAGCATCATGGTCGCCATGGACCTGACGGATGGCGCGCGAAACCGCGTGCGCCTGGCAGGCCGCCTCGCCGACGACTTCAACGCCCGCCTGATCGGCGTCGCCGCGGAGCAGCCGGCCTATGTCGTCCCGCCGGTGGGCCCGACGCCGGCGAGCGCCTACGCGCTGGCCGATTCCGGCGAGACCGTCCTGAACGACCTCCGGGTCGCCCACGAGGCCTTCGCGGCGGCGGCCGGCGGCCGCAACCGCCTCGAGTGGCGCTCCAACCTCGATGTCCCGGTGGCGTTCCTGGCGGCACAGTCCGCGGCCGCCGACCTCGTGGTGGTCGGCCGCGGAGTCCCCGGGCCCCCCCTGTTCGCGGTGGATCCGGCCGATGCGGTCATGCAGCTCGGCCGTCCGGTGCTGGTGGTGCCGCCGGATCTGGACCATCTCGACGCGAAGCGCGTGGTGATCGGCTGGAAGAACACGCGCGAGGCGCGCCGGGCGGTCTGGGACGCGCTGCCCTTCCTGAAGCGCGCCTCGGAGGTGCTCGTCGTCTCCGTCGACGACGGAGCCAGCTCCGAGGGGCAGGATACCCTCCGCCTCCTTCAGGCCCATGACGTCTCCGCCATCCGCGTCCGGCGCGATGCCCAGGGCGAGTTGGTGTCCCTGGCGCTCGTCGAGGCGGCGGCAGAGCATGGGGCGGACCTGATCGTCACGGGCGCCTACGGGCACGGGCGTCTGCGCGAGTGGGTCGTCGGCGGCGTCACCCGCGAACTGCTGGCCGGCGCCCCGGTCTGCTGCCTGATGAGCCACTGAGAGCAGGGATGGGCGGCATGTCCGATACACGCACCCGCATGATCCCGCACGGCGGCTACGTCGTCGTCTGCGACGGCCGCAAGGCCCTGGTGCTCCGCAACGTGAGCGTCCACCCGAAGCCGGACCTCCAGGTCCAGCTCGCGTTCGAGGCGCCCCCGAACCCGCCGACCCACGCGCAGGGCACCGACAGGCCGCCGCGGGTCAGGCTCGGAGACCAGCGCAGCGCCATCGCGCAGACGGACTGGCATGATCTCGCCGAGCGACGCTTCGCGAAAGCGGTCGCCCACGCGCTGGACGCCTTCGATCCGGTCACGGCCCTGATCGTCGTCGCCCCGCCGAAGACCCTCGCCGAGATGCGGCGCGCGTTGCCCGAGCGCCTGCGGCGGGTCGTCGTGGCGGAGGTCGACAAGGATCTGACCAAGCACCCGGTCGAGGAGATCGAGCGCTGCCTCGCCAATGCCTGACCCCGCGCCAGAAGCCGACGCGCCAGAAGTCGACGCGGCAGGGGCCGACGAGGCCGGGACGCCGCCGGCCCCATGCCCGGGGGACTGGAGCGCGGCGGACGCCGCCGCGGCCCGGGTCCATGATCGACGCCATCCTCTCGCGCCACGGGGCGGCGTTCCGGGACTTGTTCTGGCGCGCCGTCGATACCGGCTACAATTGCGCTCTCCGGCCGGATCCGGACGCAGAGGCGCAACCGGCGCCCCCCGGACCCGGCTGCGGCGGTGGAACCGCATCGCGACCGGGCGCCCGGCCGAACCCGAGCCCTCTGCCCAGGCCCGCACTCAGTGGGCCATGAGCACCGGAATGCCGGCGTGTTCGATGACATGGCGGGTGACGCCGCCGAGCAGGAACTCGCGCACGCGGCTGTGCGTGTAGGCGCCCATGGCCAGCAGGGAGGCGTTGCGCCGTCCCGCCTCCGCCAGGATCGCCGCGCCGACCGGGGTCCCGTCCTCGACCGGCAGACTGACGGCCTCCGCCACGATGCCGTGCCAGCGCAGATAGGCGCACAGATCCGCTGCCCGCACCTCCGCGAAGCGCTCGGTCTGCGCGTGGACGACCGTGACGCGCGCGGCCTCGTGCAGCAGCGTGATGGACTGGCCGATCAGCCGCGTCGCCTCCAGGCTGCCGTTCCAGGCGATCACGACGTGGTCCAGCAGGTCGTGGGGGATGTGTTCGCCGACGACCAGGGTCGGCCGGCCGACGGCGAACAGGGCGGTGTCGAGGGCGCGGCCCGTGAACGGCTCGTCCGGATCCGGGCGGTCGACGATGACGAGGTCGTTGACCCGCCCGGTCAGCGTCAGGAGCGGCTCGACCTCTCCGGAGAGTTCGGTCCACGTGGCGAAGGTGGCGTCCAGGCGCTCGGCCTTCGCGATCACCGGCACGCCCGCGCGTCCGCACCACGCCTCGAAGGCCGCCTTGCCCTCGGCCGCCGATTCCCGGACGCTCTGCTGGATGGCCTCGATGGTCGTGCCGTCCATCGGCACGAGGCTCGCCATGGCGGCCAGCACGTGCTCCGGGCCGGGCGCCATGAAGGCGACGCCGATATGCGCGTGCAGGCGCCGCCCGAGGCGCAGGGCCGCGTCCAGCCGACGCGTCGCGTCGATCCCCGGGCCGGTCGGGACGAGGAGGCAGCGGAGGTACATCGAGGCTCTCCCTCAGCGTTCCAGCGATTTCAGGTAGGCGATCAGGTCTTGCGCCTGGTCCGGATCGAACCGGAACTCGGGCATGGTCGGGTGGCCCGTGCGGATCCCCTCGGTGAGCGCCTCGCCGAGATCCTCGACGGGGTAGCGCGTGTGGAGATCGCGGAAGGGGGGCGCGGCCCGCAGCGGACTTTCCCCGGCCCGCCCGATGGCGTGGCACCGGGCGCAGTTGGTCCGCGCGAGGGTCTCGCCTTGCCGGATCTGCAGGTTCCAGGCCGGCGCCGACACGGCGGGCAGAGGGGGTATGGCAGCCAGGACGCCGGCGAGAAGGAGGCGGGTCGTGCGCATCAGTGGCTCATCAGGCAGCAAACGGTGGTGGTCTCCAGCATCTCGCGGGTCGCGCCTCCGAAGACCCACTCGCGCAGCCGGGAATGGCCGTAGGCGCCCATGACGATCAGATCCGCCTCCTCCCGCCGGGCGAAGCGGAGGATCTCGTCCGCGACGCTGATCTCGGGCTTGTGCAGCAGGTGCGTGGCGACGCGGATGCCGTGCCCCGACAGGTACGCGGCGACGTCCGTGGCGCCTTCGCGGCGCGCCTCCGGACCCGCGACCGCGACATGGACCTGGTCGGCCCGCACCAGGAACGGCAGGGCGTCGTGGACGGCCCTGCGCGCCTCGCGGGTGTCCTTCCAGGCCACGACGATCCGCTTGGCCGAGAGCCGATGGAGGCCGGGCGGCACGATGAGGACGGGACGCCCCGCCTCCATCAGCAGGCCGCCCGCGGCGACACCCATCGGCCCGGGATCGCCGTCGGCCGGCCCCTGACGGCTCACCACCACGAGGCCGGCGGCGCGGGCCTGTTCCACCAGGAAGGCCAGGGGCTCGGCCAGCGCCTCCCGCCACGCGGTCCTGACCCGCTCGCCGGCCTCGCGCTCGAACAGCGCCCGCCCTTCGGCCAGCTCGTCCTTCGCCCGCGTCTCCTCGATCTCGAAGATGCGCTGCGACGCGTCGGCGCTCTCGACCGGGATCATGGTGACGAGCTGCCGCGCGGCGACGCCGATCAGGGTGGTGTCGAAGCGCCAGGCGATGTCGGCGGCGAGCCGGACGCGGTCGACGGCCGTGGCCCCGCGGTCGACCGAGACCAAGATGTTGGAGATCCGCATGATCACCTCCCGGCGCGGGCCCGTCCGCCCGGCCCGGCGACTCTTGCCCGTGCGGGTGGCCGGGGCCTTGATCCAGCTCAACCGCACCGGGGCCGCCGCAAGCCGCGAGGGCGCGTGTCCCGCCGCGCGGTGGGCGCGATGTCCGGGACGATTGACCGATCGCAATGCCCGGTCCCGCCGGATGGGGACATGAGGTTGCGGATGGAGGTCTCATGCCGTCCGCTTCCGCGATCCTGGCTTCAGGCCTGCCCGGTTTCGGGCCCTCCCGCGATGGGCTGGCGACGCCGCGGACCCTCCCGGCCTTCATCGCGAGCGCGAGCGGCGCCCATCAGCTGGCCCTGGTGGCGATGGCGACGGCCCTCTTCGTGGCGGATCTGGCGCCCCTCGAGCTGCAGCGGCGGGTCGTCAACGCGGCCCTTCCCGGCGGGAGCGCCCGAACCATCCTCCTGCTCGCGGCCCTGTACATCGCGGCGGCCACGGCGATGGGGGCCCTCAAGCTCGCGCTCAACATATACCGCAGCTACGTCAGCGAGAGCGCGGTCCGCCGGCTCCGCAGGACGCTGCTGCAGGACCTCGGCACCCTCGCCCCGGGCGACCGTGCGGCGGTCGAGGGCGTGGAGGTCTCCCTCGTCCTGGCGGAGGCGGAGCCGGTCGGCGCCTTCGTCGGCGTGAGCGTTTCGGAACCGGTCCTGGAGGGCGGCATCGTGCTGGGGACGTTCGGGTACATGCTGTACCTCAACCCGCTGATGGCGGCCCTGGCGCTGGCGGTGTTCGTACCGCAGATGGTCTTCGTGCCGCTGATGCAGCAGGCGATCAACCGCCGCGTGGTCGCGCGGACGGGCGCCTTGCGCCGCATCAGCGGCGGCATCATCGGCCGGCACCGACACGAGGCCACGGGACTTCAGGACGCGCGCATCGAGCGGGTGTTCCGGCTCAACATGGGCATCTTCAAGCTGAAGTTCTCGATGAACTTCCTCATGAACCTGATGCACCATGCCGGGGTGGCGCTGACCCTGGGGCTGGGCGGCTACCTCGTGGTGAACGGCGAGACGGATCTCGGGACCGTCGTGGCCTTCGTCGCGGGCCTGAGGCAGCTCAACGATCCGTGGGGCGGCCTGATCGACTGGTTCCGGGAGTGGCGCGTCACGCTGGCAAAGTACGCCCTGCTCCGGCAGGCCCTCGACACGCTCCCGCGGCAGGGCGCCTGAGGCGGCGCTCCGGCCGGGGGCCCCGACGCCCGGCCGGGCCAGATCGCGCCCGCCGATCGCCCGAAACCGCCTCGACCCGGTGGCCCTCCCGGAAAGCCTCACGCCCGGGACGTGGGATCAGGGCACGAGGACCGCCGCGCCCCGGAGGGCGCCGGACCGGTGATCCGCCACGGCCTCGTTGGCGCGGGTCAGCGCGTAGGTGCGGGTGTGCGTGACGAGGCCGGCCTGCGGCACGACGGCGAAGAAGGTGCGGGCGTCCTCGCGCGTGAGGTTCGCCACCGAATGCACCGAGCGCTCGCCCCAGAGCCGGTCGTAGGGGAAGGCCGGGATGTCGCTCATGTGGATGCCGCCGCAGACCACGCGCCCCCCCTTGCGCAGGGCGCCGAGGGCCCCGCGGGACGAGGTTCCCGTCCGGGGCGAAGATCAGGGCCGCGTCCATCGGCTCGGGCGGCGCCTCGTCCGACCCGCCGGCCCACGCGGCCCCCAACGTGCGCGCGAAATCCTGGGCGTCCCGGTCGCCCGGGCGG
>NZ_BACT01000573.1:0-8030 GCF_000333255.1 Methylobacterium sp. B1
TATATCGAAGACCTTCTCCTCGGAGCGGGCCGGCCGATCCTCGTGGTGCCGGCGCGGTGGGGCCGGCCGGCGCGGTTCGGCGCCGTCACGGTGGCCTGGGACGGCAGCGCCGCGGCCGCACGGGCGCTGGCCGATGCGCTGCCGCTCCTGAGCCGCGCCGAGCGCGTGCGCATCCTCACGGTGCAGACGGAGGCGGTGGCCGGCGTCAGCGAGGGCGGCGCCCGCGTGGTGAAGCATCTGGGTCGCCACGGCATCGCCGCCGATTACCGCGCGATCATCAGCGGCACCACCGTCGGCGAAACCCTGCTGGCGGAGGTCGCCCAGGCCGGCGTCGACCTTTTCGTGATGGGGGCCTACGGCCATTCCCGCCTGCGCGAGGTCTTCCTCGGCGGGGCGAGCCGCGACCTCCTCCGCAGGATAACGGTGCCGACCCTGATGGCGCACTGAGCCGCGGAAGGCTTCGCGCACCGGTCGCCGGGGCCTGCGGAACGCCTGTGCTTCGGGCGCCAGCTTCGGACGAAGTCTTGAGCTGAACGAAACTTCCGTTGACCTGCATCAATGCCGGTCATTCCAGCCGGAAGAGGGTTTCCGACAGAATCCGCGCGGAGGCGATTCCGGGGCGGATCCGAAACCATCAGCACGAGGCCAAGCTCATGAAAGTCCGTGACGTCATGCACAAAGGTGCGACTTTCGTCTCGGCCGAGACGCGCGTCGACGTGATTGCGCGGCAGATGCGGGATGCCGATGTGGGCGCGCTGCCCGTCAAGTCGGACGGCCACTTGGTCGGCATCGTCACCGACCGGGACATCGCGTGCCGCGCCCTGGCGGACGGCAAGGACCCGCAGACGATGACCGCGACCGACGTGATGACCACCCGGGTCGCCTGCTGCGCTCCGGATGACGATCTCGCTCTGGCGATCAAGATCATGGAGAATAAGCGGGTCCGCCGCCTTCCGGTCATCGACGCCGACCAGAAGCTCGTCGGCATGGTGAGCCTCGGGGACATCTCCCACAAGGTCGGCGCCGGGCTGTCGGGCGAGGTTCTGCGCGCCGTCTCCGCGCATCATCGCTGACGAAGGGGCGCGGGCAGGCCGCCCTGGGACCGACGGCTGGATCCCGGCCCCCCGCGCGCGCCTGCGGTGCGGATGGAGATCCTGCGTGGACAGCCTGAGGTTGTCTCGATGTCTTGTTGATGTCGTCGTTTTTCCAAATATTCGTACTCTGATTATATTTTATTTTCGTGTCTTCGGGCGCGGTTGATCTTGAGGTGGATCAATGCCGCATCGGGGTGCGGGCCCTACCGATGCGGACCACTTTTTGAGAGGAGGCATTCCCCATGGCCGAGTCCGGTACAAAAGTGTCGGTCAGCAGCGACGGGTCGGAGCGCGCGTCCGCACCGGCCGAATGGCGTCCGTTCGAGAATGTGCGCCGGGACATCGATCATCTCATCGACGATCTGGCGCGCAGCCTGAAGCGCGTGCCCTTCGATTTCCTCGGGGCGGCCACCACGCCGTTCACCGGCGGCGCGCTGTGGCAACTGTCTCCCGTGGCCGACATACAGAACAAGCCGACCTGCTACGAAGTCACGGCCGAGCTTTCCGGGATCGATGAGAAGCATGTCGAGGTCAAAGTCACCGACGGCATGCTGATGATCAAGGGGGAGAAGCGGCAAGACCAGGAACGCAAGGGCGAGGGCTTCTACCTGTCCGAGCGCCGGTTCGGCGCCATCGAGCGGGCCTTCCGCATGCCGCCGGGCGTCGACGCGAGCAAGATCGAGGCGGTCCTCAAGAACGGCGTGCTGACGGTGACGCTGCCGAAGACCGCGGAGGCGAAGGCCGAGACGACGATCGCCGTTCAGGCCGCGTAGCCGGCTTTCGAACGCGAGCCCGGGGTGGGCCCGACGCGTCGGGTCGCCCGCCCCGGCGAACGACGATCCTGTTCCGGGATCCGCGCAGCGGGAGGGTGGCGATGGCCGAGCGCATCTTTCGCGACCGCGCCGAAGCGGGCCGGGAACTCGTCAAGGGACTCGCCGCCTTCGCCGGGCGCTCCGACGTCGTGATCCTGGCGCTGCCGCGCGGCGGCGTTCCGGTGGCGGCCGCGGTGGCCGACGCGCTGCACGCGCCCCTCGACGTGTTCATCGTGCGCAAGCTCGGCGTGCCGGGCTACGAGGAACTCGCCATGGGCGCCATCGCCAGCGGCGGTGTGCGGGTTCTCAACCAGGACATCGTCGCGTCCCTGAAGGTCCCCCCCTACCTGATCGACGCGGTCACCGCGCAGGAGCAAGAGGAGCTCCTGCGGCGCGAGCGCGTCTATCGCGGCGGGCGTGCGCCCGCCGATGTCCGTGGGCGCACCGTCATCCTGGTGGACGATGGCCTGGCCACCGGCGCCTCGATGCAGGCCGCCATCCGGGCGATCCGGCAGCGCCAGCCGAAGGAGGTGGTCGTGGCCGTGCCCACCGCCTCCCGCGAGACGGTCGAGCGGCTGAAACACGAGGCGGATGCGGTCGTCTGCGCCGACCTGCCCGAACCGTTCTGGGCGGTGGGCGCCGCGTACCGGGATTTCACGCAGACGAGCGACGACGAGGTGCGCCGGCTGCTCGGGCGCGCGCAGGCCGCGGGTGCGGCCGATCCCGCCGCGGCGCACGCCGACGACGCGCCGGACCCCACGGTCCTCCGCCGCCTGCGCGCGGCGGCGATCCCCCTGGAAGGCGGCCCCGACGACTACGATCCGCTGCTGGCGCTGATCGGCGACGCGCGCTTCGCGCTCCTCGGCGAGGCCTCCCACGGGACGCACGAATTCTACCGGGAACGGGCGGAGATCACCCGGCGGCTGATCACCGACAAGGGCTTCGGGGCCGTGGCCATCGAGGCCGACTGGCCGGATGCCTGGCGGGTGAACCGCTACGTCCGCGGCGACAGCGACGACCTCGACGCCGTCGAGGCGCTCGCCGGCTTCCGCCGCTTCCCCACTTGGATGTGGCGCAACACCCAGATGGTCGAGTTCGTCGAGTGGCTGCGCATCCACAACCAGGGCCTGCCGGCGCAGGCGCGGGTGGGCGTGTACGGCATCGATCTCTACAGCCTGCGCGCCTCGATGAAGGCGGTGCTCCGCTGCCTGGAAGCCGTCGACCCGGCCGCCGCCGCGGTGGCGCGTACGCGCTACGCCTGCTTCGACCGGTTCGGCGACAGCGGCCAGGCCTACGGCTTCATGACCGGGCTGAAGGGCATCGGATCCTGCCAGGAGCAGGCCGTCGCCCAGCTCCTGGCGCTGCAGCGGCGCACGGCCGATACCCTGTCCTGGAGCGGCAGCGCCGATGGCGAGGAACTCTTCAACGCCGAGCAGAACGCACGCGTCGTCAAGAGCGCCGAAGCCTATTACCGCACGATGTTCCTGGCGGAGGTCTCCTCCTGGAACCTGCGGGACCGCCACATGGCCGACAGCCTGGAGCGGCTGGTGGCGCATCTGGAGCGCCGGCCCGGCCCGGTGAAGATCGCCGTCTGGGCGCACAACTCCCATCTCGGCGACGCCCGCGCCACTGCGATGGGCGAGCGGGGCGAACTGAACCTGGGGCAGCTGCTGCGGGAACGCCACGGCCGCGCCGTCGTGAGCGTCGGCTTCACCACCTACGCGGGGACCGTGACGGCCGCCTCCGACTGGGATCAGCCGGCCGAACGCAAGCGCGTGCGTCCCGCGCGACCCGACAGCTACGAGGCCTTGTTCCACGCCCTCGGCATAGGCCGCTTCCTGCTGCCCCTCACCCTCGGCGGGGAGGCGGAGCAAATCCTCCGGACCGACCGGATCGAGCGGGCGATCGGCGTCATCTACCGGCCCGATACGGAGCTGCAGAGCCATTATGCCCGAGCCTGCCTTCCGGAGCAGTTCGACGCGATCCTCCACTTCGACGAGACACGCGCGGTGACGCCCCTGGAGCGGACGGCCGAGTGGGATGCGGGCGAGGTGCCGGAAACCTTCCCGGTCGGCCTCTGAGCCGCCGGCGCGATCCTCTCCCCAGCGGAGGAGCTGGCCATGGACGAAATCCTCGCTCCGCGCGAGCAGCAGATCCGGATTCCGGCCGCCGCGGCGTTCCTGGCGGCCGACCTGCACGTTCCGCGCACGCCCCGCGGCGTCATCCTGTTCGCGCACGGGTCCGGAAGCGGCCGCTTCAGCCCGCGCAACCGCAGCGTCGCGCAGGCGCTCAATGCGGTGGGCTTCGCGACGGTGCTGGCGGACCTTCTGACCCCGAGCGAAGAGACGGCCGACCGCCGGACCGGCCAGCTGCGTTTCGACATCCCGTTCTTGGCCGGGCGGCTGCGCTCCGTGGCCGCGTGGCTCTCCGGCCAGCGGGATCTACGGCGGCTCCCGCGGGGCTATTTCGGCGCGAGCACCGGGGCTGCGGCCGCGCTGATTGCGGCCGCCGCCGAGCCGGATCAGGTCGGCGCGATCGTGTCGCGCGGCGGCCGCCCCGACCTGGCGGGCGCGACCCTGGCCCGCGTGCGGGCTCCGACGCTGCTGCTCGTGGGAAGCCGCGACCCGGAGGTCCTCGCCCTGAACGAGGCGGCCCTGGCCCGTCTGACCTGCGTCAAGCGCCTGGTCGTCGTGCCCGGTGCGTCGCACCTTTTCGAGGAGCCGGGGACGCTCGAGACGGTGGCACAGCACGCGGCGCGGTGGTTCCGGGAGCACCTGAAGGCCGATACCTCCGGCGCCTCGGTTCCGGTGGCCTGACGGCGCGGAGACGCGACGGCCGCCCCGGAAGGCCGCGACCCGCGCGACCGGTGCATCGCCGACGCCCAGCCCATCGCTGACGCCAGGAAGCCGCGGCCGTCCGGCGCGGGGCCTGCCCGGCTCCGAGGCCGTCGCGGGCGGCCTGACGGGCGGCAGGCATGTCTGCGGACGGAATCCGCGTCTCGTCCCGGACGGCTCCGAAAGCGTGCCGCGCCTCATGGCCGGATGGCCTCGGCCTCCTTGAGGCTGAGGATGTAGTCGATGACCGCATCCATCTCGTCGCGGTCGAGCCGCAGGCTCGGCATGCGCTGGTGGTGACTCTGCAGGAAGACGTTGAGCGCCAGTCCGGTCGTCGAGGGCATGTTGGCGATCCGGACGAAGGACGGTCCCATGGCGTCGCCGGCCTGCGGGACGCGACCGATGACGTGACACGGGCTGCAGAGCTGCGTGGCGATGGTCCATCCCCGGAGGCGGTGACCCTCGTCGGGATCGGCCGCCGCGGCGCCGGTTCCGACTGCCAGAAGGCCGGCGAGGAGCGCCGCGCAGGCGGCGGGCCGCGAGACCGTCATGGCCGTTTCGCGATCCGCAGCAGGGCCGTGGCGGAGGCGACGGCCAGGCTCCCGAGAACGACATGCGCCCAGGTCGCGCCGTCATTCGCCGCGAAGCCGAGGGCCCAGGGTGCGACCAGCGTCCAAACCCCGACGAGCAGGACCGTCCGTTCCAGCACGGCCCGGAAGCGGATCTGGTTGGCGCCGTAGAGCATGATGATGAGCAAGCCCGGCAGCAGCGCGGACCCCGCCGCACGGGCATGGTCGGTGAAGGCCAGCACCCACGCCGTCAGCACCAGCGCGATGCCGGCCGTGTACTGCAGGATGCTGACCAGAATCTCGTCCGTCCGCCACGTCGGCGATTGTGTTGGGGCCGGGTCCGCGCGGGACATGATCTGCCTCCGATAGGACCGGCCGGGCACCGCGCCACGGCCGGTGTGGAAACCATCGCCGTGGCGCGGCGTCAGGCGTGGACCTCGGCGATGACGCAGCCGGGGTCGACCACTTGGTTCACGGGGGCGAGGACCGTCAGGCAGCCCTCGGCCGGCGAGGCGATGTCGTGCAGGGCATCGCCGATGCGGACGGCGGCCACGGCCTCGCCGGCGCGCACGCGCGCTCCGTCCGCCACGAACCACCGCTCCAGAATGCCCTCAGGCAGCATGCTGGTGGACCAGAGTTCCTCGGCCACATGCACGTCGGCCATGGTCGTCTCCCCTGTCGGGGCGCCCGTCGCGGGGCGCCGCTTGTAGAGGAGGCCATCCGGGAAGGACGCGCTTTGATCTGGATCACCGCGCGGCTGCGGGGCCGCTTGAGCCAGGTCAATGAGGTCCGCGGTGTCTCAGGCAGGGTCGAGGGGAACAGTCGTCCGGTCCAGCGCCATGCTCCTCGCCATGACGGCCAGCGTCGCCCTCGTCGTGTCCACGATCCTGGTCCTCTACGAGACGCTGCGGCTGACCTCGGAGCACCTGTCCGAGCTGCCGGTCCCGCCGCGGGTCCGCATCCTGGCCGTGGTGCTGATGACCTTCGTCGGACACACCGTCGCCGTCTGGATCTACGCCGGCGCCTACTGGCTGCTCGTGCTCCGGCTCGGCATCGGCACCTTCGCGGGCGCGCCGGTCGAGACCTTCGAGGACTGCCTGTACTTCTCCGTGGTGGCCTACACGTCCCTCGGGTTCGGCGACCATTTCCCGAGCTCGCACACGCGGCTGCTCGCCGGGGTCGAGGCCCTCAACGGCCTGCTCCTGATCGGGTGGTCGGCCTCGTTCACCTACCTGGCGATGGAGCGGTACTGGCCGCTGCACGGGAAGACGCAGGCGCACCGGGCCGCCCGGGCGGCGGCCGGCATCGGGACCGAGCCCAGCCGAGACCGTCTCTTCCCGCCGGCCCCGGAAACCTGACCGGGCGCCCATCCTTGCGCTGGATCAAGGCCGCCGGTCCCTGCGGGCCCCAGGCTGAAGGGATTCTCGGACAGGAGGCGCACCATGCGCCAATACCTCGTGACCTTCCACAAGGTCGTGCCGGACGATAGCGGCCACGACCACCGTATCCTGCAGCACCAGGTCATCGTCCCCGCCCGGTCGGAGGGCACCGCGGCCTGCGCGGCCCAGGCGCTGTTCTGCGAAGCGGCCGGCATCGTCGACTGGCGTCTGCGGGCCGACACCTGCCTGGTCGCCCAACTGTCCGAGGCCACGGTATAAGGAGGCATCCCCATGAGCCACGATCTCACCGCCCCCGTGCATTGGCAGGGCCGGCAATGGGCCGTCACCGGCTACGGCATCGAGGCGCTCGACGGCATGTACCATGTGCCGTTTTCCGAGATCCCGGAGGCCGAGGCCGGGCCTCCGGACTGGCTGGAGAATCTCTGGCACCGCTACGGCACCGACCGGGACGACCTCGCGGCGGCCCTCAGGGTGGCCCGCTCGATCCGGTTCGCGGCGAAGCCGGCCGCGTCGCGTTCCGCGGCATGAGCCCGGCATGAGTCCGGCAGGAGCCCGGCATGGTCCTGAGCGGTACGGTCACGCCGCCCTTGACCTGGCGCAACGCGGACCGGACCGACCGGTCCATCCTGGTCGCACCGCAACGGCACCGGGAGACGGGCGATGAGGAGCGGACCAGGGGACAGGCCGGTCGTGCTGGTGGCGGAGCCGCAGGCCCTGCCGGGCATGTGGCTGGAGGACGTCCTCGCCGAGGCCGGCTGCGCGGTGCGCGGACCCTACGGAACCAGCGCGGAGGCGGCCCGCTGCCTGGACGAGACGCCTCCGGACTTCGCGGTGGTCAGCATCGACCTGAATCACGGCTCCGGCTTCCCGCTGGCCTGCGCCCTGCGCCGGAAGGGTATCCCCTTCGCCCTGATCTCGGGCAACGCACGCGTGCCGCGCGCCTTCTCGGACGTGCCGCAGTTCGACCGGTTGTTCGAGGCCCGGGCGATGGTCTCCACCGTGACCGCCGGCTGCGCCGTTGCCGGCGGCCCCCGGGCCTGCCCGATGCCGGATCGGAGGCCGGCGGGCGCCCCCTTTGCGCTGGATCAATGCCCGACCGCCTGCCGGGCCTAGCGTCGGCGTGGACCGGGCACGGCCTGGACGTCATCGGAGGAGACCGACATGGGCGACAAGCTGATCCGCCAGAACGTCATCGACGAGTTGGACTTCGACCCGAGCATCGACGCCGCACATATCGGCGTCGCCGTCGAGAACGGCATCGTCACGCTCACGGGCCACGTCGCCAGCTACCGGAGCGCGTCGCCGCCCAAAAGGCGGCCCA
>NZ_BACT01000572.1:0-521 GCF_000333255.1 Methylobacterium sp. B1
CGGCTGGATCGTACTGAGCTACAGCGGCGATCCCGCGGCGCCACCCCGGCGCCCGATCCTCCGCGTCCTGCGGGGTCCGGACGATGCCGTTCAGGATTTCGTCCTGCCGGGCGCCTCTCAGGGACTCGCCCACTGGCTGGGGTTGATCCCCTCGGATGCGCGCGAGATCCGCCTCTCGGCCGGTGCCGACTTTGCTCTGGAGCGGGTCGGTGCCCGGCACGAGGCCGGCCTGCTCGCACAATGTCTCCTCCGCCGGCCCTGGCGCTGCCTCGCCGCGCTCTACGAGCGCGCCCGCGGCTCGGACCGGCGCTACCGGGACATCCTGCGCGGCACCTGCGCGGTAACGCCGATGGTCCGCTTCCCGTCCTGGGCCGCCGCCCGGACCCGGCCCGCCGGCCTTCCACCCTCCGCGCTGCGGATCGGCTGTCTCCTGCTCGCGCGACCCGGCGAGGCGGCGGTGCTGGGCGCCGCGCGCGACGCGCTGGCCGCGCAGACGCACCAGCCAGAGTGGGTCTCGGTCG
>NZ_BACT01000571.1:0-1703 GCF_000333255.1 Methylobacterium sp. B1
TGCCGGTGGGGTCGGACAAGCCCCGCTTCCTCGGCGACGATCCCGTGCCCGATGCCTTCGAGCCGCAGATCCGCCGGCTCGAGACCCGGCTGAAGACCCACGAGGAGGGGACCGAAGCCGTCGGTCATGCCCTCGACCAGATCCTCGATGCCCTCGGCGTCAAGCCGGACGAGACCGACAAGCCCAAGGGCTGAGGCGGCACCGCGCGTCCGCACAGGCGTCAGACGCGCGGCTTCTCGGCCAGCAGGTCGCGGATCTCGGAGAGAAGCTTCACGTCGGCCGGCATCGCGTCGGGCTTCTTGGCCTCGGCGGTCTGCAGGCGGTTCATCGCCCGGATCACCAGGAACAGCACGAAGGCGACGATCAGGAAGTTCAGGGTCAGAGTCAGGAACTGGCCGTAACCGATGACCGCGCCCTGCTTCTTGGCATCCGCATAGGGCAGGCCTGCCTGCACCTTCGACGAGAGCGGGATGTAGTAGTTCGAGAAGTCGAGCCCGCCGGTGATCGCGCCGATCACCGGCATGAAGATGTCCTGGACCGCCGACGTCACGATGGCCCCGAAGGCCGCGCCGATGATCACGCCGACCGCGAGATCGACCACGTTCCCGCGCAGCGCGAACGTCTTGAAATCCCCGAGCATCCGCCAGCCCCCGCCCGCTTGATACCGCCAAGATAGAGGACGGCTCCGCGAAGGCCAGCGCCTATTCCGATGCCGGTCGGCCGGCCGTGGCCAGGGCGGGCCGGTCCTCGCCCAGGGCGGCGATTTCCGCCTTGACCCGGCGGCGATACTGGGCGGCCACCACCGGGATGGTCAGCAGATAGCCCCCGCTCACCGCGACGAGCGCCTCGAACGGGTAGCTGATCAGGAGGCCGAAGGCCGCGACCCCGAACAGGAAGATCGGCAGGACGAGGCTGCGCGGCACCCGCTTGCCCATGGTCTTGCCCGAATAGGTCGGGACCGTGGAGACGACCAGCAGCGCGATGCACAGCACGTAGATCAGGACCGCGGGCGCCGCCCAGGTCTCGATGCCGAAGCCCAGGAAGTGCAGGTAGAGCGGCAGCATCGCGGTGAGCGCCCCCGCGGGCGCCGGCATGCCGACGAAGAAGTCCTTCTTCCATTCCGGCCGGTTCGGATCGTCGAGCATCGCGTTGAAGCGGGCGAGCCGCAGCGCCATGGCGATGGCGAAGATCAGCGCGACGATCCAGCCCATCGATTTCAGGTGGAACAGCACGAAGCCGTAGAGGATGAGCGCCGGGGCGCATCCGAAATTCACGAAGTCGGCGAGGGAATCGAGCTCCGCGCCGAAGCGCGACGTGCCCTTGAGCAGCCGCGCCACCCGCCCGTCGATGCCGTCGAGCACGCCCGCCACCACCACGGCGATGACGGCGGGCTCGAATTTGCCCTCGAAGGCGAGCCGGATCGCCGTGAGCCCGAGGCAGAGCGCCATCAGGGTGATCATGTTGGGCGCGATCATCCGGAACGGCACCGGCTTGAACCGGCGCGGCCGCGGCTCGTTCGGATCGGGCGCGAAGGGCGGGAAGAGATCGTCCATGGCCTCAGATCCGCTTGAACAGGCGCTCCGGCCCCCCGCCGAGATCGGCCAGCACCGTCTCGCCGGCCACCGCCTTCTGGCCGAGCCCGACCAGCACGGTCGACCCAGCCGGCAGGTAGACGTCCACCCGCGATCCGAAGCGGATCAGGC
>NZ_BACT01000570.1:0-6420 GCF_000333255.1 Methylobacterium sp. B1
CCTCAATCAGCTCTTACATTGTGCCCAATTTATTTACGGGACTTGATCTGAGCGCGCGCGAAACCGCGATCATATCGTCATCGTAAATTGTAGGCTACATTACTTTGGAAGTCCTGGCTGCGCGGCCGCCACCGCGATACGATCGGGCACCAATCAGGGATGGAACGCCATGCAAGGCAGATCGCGGAACGTGCCTTCCATATCGGCGTGTTCGACCCGGCCTATGGCGGCGACCCGGTGCTGTTCCAGCACCTGTTCTGGTTCTACTCCCACCCGGCCGTGTACATCATGGTCCTGCCCGGCATGGGGGTGATCTCCGAGATCGTCCCGGCCTTCGCGCAGAAGAAGCTGTTCGGCTACCGCTTCGTCGCCTACGCGTCGATCGGACTGGCCTCCGTGACCTTCTTCGTCTGGGGTCACCACATGTTCGTCAACGGCCAGAGCGATTTGGCCTCGCTGGTGTTCTCGGGCCTGTCCTTCGCGGTGGCGGTGCCCTCGGCGGTGAAGGTCTACAACTGGACCGCCACGATCCATAAGGGCTCGCTCCGGCTCGATACCCCGATGCTCTACGCGATGGGCTATATCGGCCTGTTCGTGCTCGGAGGCCTCACCGGCCTCTATCTCGCGACGCTCTCGATCAACCAGCACATCCACGCGACCTACTTCGTGGTCGCGCATTTCCACTACATCATGGTCGGCGGCACGGTGCTGGCGTTCCTCGGCGGCCTGCACTTCTGGTGGCCGAAATTCACCGGCCGGATGTACAGCGAGCCCTGGGGCCGGGTCTCGGCGCTGCTGATCTTCCTCGGCTTCAACGTGACCTTCTTCCCGCAATTCATCCTGGGTTACCTCGGGATGCCGCGGCGCTACGCGACCTACCCGGCGGAGTTCCAGCTGCTCAACGTGCTGTCCTCGGCGGGCGCCACGATCCTGGCGGCGGGCTACATCTTCCCGATGCTCTACCTCGTCTATTCCCTCTGGTTCGGCCGGAAGGCGCCCGCCAATCCGTGGAACGCCAAGGGGCTCGAATGGGAGACGGCCTCCCCGCCCCCGACGCACAATTTCCTGTCCCCGCCCGAGGTGCCGCGCATCCCCTACGACTACCCGATCCAGGCCCAGGAATCCCGGGACCAGCACGGATGAGCAAAGGTCTGGCCGACGGCGTCGGGGTCGCGCGCGCGGAGCATTTCGAGAGCGTGGCCCAGCAGCGCGAGGCGGCGACGCTCGGCATCTGGGCCTGGCTGATCACCGAGTTGCTGCTGTTCTCGGCGCTGTTCCTGGTGGCGCTGATCACCCGGATCCAGCATCCCGAGGCGACGATCGCGGCGGCCAAGCACCTCAAGTTCTGGATCGGCGCCACCAACACCGTGGTGCTGATCTGTTCATCGCTCACGATGTCGATGGCGATCGAATTCTCCCGGATGGGCTGGCAGCGCGCCATGGTGCGGGCGATGCTGGCGACCGCGGCGCTCGGGGGCCTGTTCCTCGTGCTCAAGGGCTACGAGTACTACGCCGACTGGGCCGAGCACATGATGCCGTTCCTCAGCGATCGGCCCTTCGCGCTGGCCGAGATGCCGGCGGCGCGGCTGTTCGTGAACCTCTACTACGTCGCAACCCTGCTTCACGCGCTGCATCTGTTCACCGGTATCGCGCTCCTGCTCGGCATGACCTGGATGGCCGCCAAGGCCGGGTTCCTCGCCCGGCACCAGAACTGGATCGAGGTCTACGGCCTGTACTGGCACTTCATCGACCTCGTCTGGATCCTGGCCTTCCCGATCCTCTACGTGGTGAACCGGTAGGATGCGGAACCCCCTCGCGACCCTGAGCGCCGAAGACCGCGCCCTGATCCGGCGGCGCCTGCGCACGCCGGTGCTCACCTTCCTGGCGCTGCTGGCGCTTCTGGCCGTCAACGTCACCCTCGGCGCCACCCTCCCCTTCGCGCAGGTCTGGATCGTCGAACTCGCCGTGGTCGCCGTGATGGTGGCGCTGATCCTCCTCGTCTCCATGGAGGTGATCCATGAGCCGCCGCTGATCCGGCTGTTCTCGGGGCTCGGCTTCTTCTGGGTCGCCATCCTGGTCGGCATGACGCTGACCGACTATCTGGCGCGCTGAGCGACGCGAAATCCGTTGTCCGGGCGGCCGAACACTCCTAAACGTCGCCGCTCCCCCGCATAGCCCGGCTGACAGACGATGTGCGAACTGCTCGGCATGAGCGCCAACGTGCCGACCGACATCCGCTTCTCCTTCGCGGGCCTCGCCCGGCGCGGCGGTGAGACCGGGCCGCATGCGGACGGCTGGGGGATCAGCTTCTACGACGGGCGCACCTGCCGCAGCTTCCACGAGCCGGAGCCGAGCGCCCGCTCGCAGCTCGCCCGGCTGCTGCGCGACATGCCGATCAAGAGCCGCATCGTCGTCGCCCATGTCCGCAAGGCCAATCGCGGCCGGGTCAGCCTGGAGAACACCCACCCGTTCTCGCGGGAATTGTGGGGCCGCCGCTGGACCTTCGCGCATAACGGACAGCTCAAGGGCGTGAAGCGTCTGCCGCTGGGCGGCTTCATGCCGATCGGCTCGACGGACAGCGAGCACGCCTTCTGCTGGATGCTCGGCCGGCTCCAGGCCCGGTTCCGCGCCCTCCCCCGGCCCGAGACCCTCGACCGGGCCGTGGCCGACCTCGCGGGCGAACTCCACGCCCTCGGCGTGTTCAACATGCTGCTCACCGACAGCCGCACCCTCTACGCCCATTGCGGCAAGCGCCTCTGCTACCTCACCCGGCGGGCCCCCTTCGGCAAGGCCACCCTGATCGACGAGGACTGGCAGGTGGATTTCGCCGAGGAGACCACCGAGCACGACGTGGTGACGGTGATCGCCACCCAGGCGCTGACCCGGGACGAGTGCTGGACCGATCTCGCCCGCGGCGACGTCCTGACCCTGCGCGACGGGGCGATCCGGCTGTTGAGACCGGCCAACTTAGCTTAAGTGTGTTTTGCCTGAGGGTGCATGCCCGCGCCCGATGCGCTAGAACTCCGGTAACAGGAGCGCATCGGCCGGGCTTTCCAACCGGTTCGGGCCGACAAGCGCTCCGCCTCGACCCGCCGGGGACCACAGGTCGAGCCACGACGAGTTGACGAGCGCGATACACATGACCCGCGACGACACCGACACCGTCCTGTCCCAGGAGGACGGGACTCGGGATGGCCGCCCGAACCTGGCTCCCGGGATCCGCACGCATCTCGGGGAGCATCTGCGCACCGTCTACGAGCGGATCGGCGAGGAGACGCTGCCGTCCCGCTTCGCCGAGCTGATCGAGAAGCTCGAGGCGGCTTTGCGCGCCCGCGGCGAGGCGATCGAGCCGGAATTCCGCAACGGTCTGCTCGCGGCCGTCCCGTCCCTGCGCGCCTTCGCGCTGTCGCTGACGTCGAACCCCGCCCGTTCGGACGATCTCGTGCAGGACACCCTGCTCAAGGGCTGGCAGCACCGCGCCCGGTTCCAGCCGGGGACGAACCTCAACGCGTGGCTGTTCACGATCCTGCGCAACATCTTCTACTCGGATCACCGCAAGCGGGTGCGCGAGGTCGAGGATCAGGACGGGTCCTACGCGGCCCGGCTCGCCACCGCCCCGCACCAGGGTGACCGGCTGGACGTCGAGGATCTGCAATCGGCGCTGGCCAAGCTGCCGCCGGATCAGCGTGAGGCCCTGGTCCTGGTCGGCGCCGAGGGCGTCTCCTACGAGGAGGCCGCCGCCATCATGGGCTGCAAGGTCGGCACGGTGAAGAGCCGCGTCAGCCGCGCCCGTGGCAGGCTCGCGGAGCTGCTGGGCTACGACGAGGAGGATCTCGGCTCCGACCGCTTCATCCAGTCGGCGATGCCCAAGGACGCGTGAGGGCTCAGCCGGCTGCATCCCGGCGTCCCACAAAAAAAGATGCATCCGATTCCGGGGGTCGGGCGTTACCGGCCCGAGCTTCGCTGCGCCTGCGCAGCGAAACACCACGGAACGGAGATGTCCCGCATGACCTTCAAGACCCTTATCGCCGCCTCGGCCCTCGTCCTGTCGCTTCCGCTGGCCGCCCAGGCCCAGGGCACGATCCCCGGCGCCGAGCGCGGCGCGGCTGCGGGTGCCGATGCGGCCGGCCCGATCGGCGGCATCGTCGGCGGCGCGGTCGGTGCGGCTACCGGCACGGTGGGCGGCATCCTCGGCGTCGACATGGCCCCGCGCTTCCGCAGCTATGTCCGCGAGCGCAATGTCCGCTCCTACGACTATGACGGCCGCGTCGCCGTCGGCACCACCCTGCCGGCTTCGGGCGTGACCTATTACGACGTGCCCAACGAGTACCGCGTGCAGCCGGGCTACCGCTACACCGTGGTGAACGATCGTCCGGTGCTGGTCGATCGCGGCCACCGCATCGTCGAGGTCATCGACTAAGACCCCGGGCCGGTTTCGAGCTGGCCCAAGCGCCCCCGGAGCCCGGCTCCGGGGGCATCTTCATAGCCGCGGCCGTCGGCGCAACGCTTCATCCGTCCGGCCGTTGAGAGATGGCCCGAGCCGTGAGGCGATCATGAGCGACGCACCCACCGATCCGAAAACCACTCTGCCGGAGCCCGTGCGCGACCACCTCGGGCAGCAGCTGCGCGGGGTCCTGCCGGTGGGGTCGGACAAGCCCCGCTTCCTCGGCGACGATCCCGTGCCGGATGCCTTCGAGCCGCAGATCCGCCGGCTCGAGACCCGGCTGAAGACCCACGAGGAGGGGACCGAAGCCGTCGGTCATGCCCTCGACCAGATCCTCGATGCCCTCGGCGTCAAGCCGGACGAGACCGACAAGCCCAAGGGCTGAGGCGGCACCGCGCGTCCGCACAGGCGTCAGACGCGCGGCTTCTCGGCCAGCAGGTCGCGGATCTCGGAGAGAAGCTTCACGTCGGCCGGCATCGCGTCGGGCTTCTTGGCCTCGGCGGTCTGCAGGCGGTTCATCGCCCGGATCACCAGGAACAGCACGAAGGCGACGATCAGGAAGTTCAGGGTCAGAGTCAGGAACTGGCCGTAACCGATGACCGCGCCCTGCTTCTTGGCATCCGCATAGGGCAGGCCTGCCTGCACCTTCGACGAGAGCGGGATGTAGTAGTTCGAGAAGTCGAGCCCGCCGGTGATCGCGCCGATCACCGGCATGAAGATGTCCTGGACCGCCGACGTCACGATGGCCCCGAAGGCCGCGCCGATGATCACGCCGACCGCGAGATCGACCACGTTCCCGCGCAGGCGAACGGCAGGAGGGTGGCCGTGACGGCGATCTGATAGGCGTTGACCACGAAGATCGCGTCGGCCGGCCTGACCGCCAGATCCTTGGCCATGACGGGCAGCGCCACGTTGACGATGGCGCCGTCGAGGACCGCCATGGTCATGGCCAGCGCGATCGCCGCCATGGCGAGGACGCGCTCGCGGGGCGGCAGGCCATCGTGCGAAGGCCCCTGCGGGTGCCTCTGCGGGTGTCCGTGACGGCCGCCGGCTGGACCGAGCGGGACCTGCGCCATTCCTGCGCGCTCCTGCGGCGTCCCGGCGGGTCCGTGACGTCGATGGCTGGGAAAATCCGGACGCAGGACGCGCCGCGGACGCTGTTCCCTGTCGCGCAGGCGGCACGGCACGTCGAGGGGCGTCGTGTGTCCTATGTCACGGCACGGGCAGGTTTGTTCGCGTCGGACGGGTGCCGCGTCGGGGGCTCGTGCTCCGCCGCGGGGCGACCCATCCCTTGTCCGGCGGGGGATCGGCTTTCCTGAAGGTCCGCCTGTCCGCAGGCAGCGCGAGGCGTGCCGCCGGTCGAAGCGCGGACCGCCGCAGGCCGCTCAGGCGAGCATGTAGGTGAGCAGGGAGCGGAGCTGCGCCGGCTTGATCGGCTTGTGCACGAGTTCCGCCCCGGCGGCCGTGACCCCGTCCTCGACGGCATCGGAATGGTCGGCGGTGGTGACGATGACCGGGACCGGATCGGCGTGCACGGCCCGGAGGTAGTTGGCCACGTCGAGGCCGCAGGCGCCGTCGTCGAGATGGTAGTCGAGCACCAGGATGTCGTGCTGGCGCTGTTCCTGATCGGCGCGTTCGGCACCGGCCTCGTCAACGTCATCGCGGCCATCGCCCTGTCTCACTGGGCTTGGTACGCCCGCATCGTCCGAGGTCTCGTCCTCGAACTCAAGACGCGCGACTACGTCCTGGCCGCCCGGATCGCGGGGGCGTCGCCGGCGGCGGTCTTCATCGAGCACGTGCTGGCGGGGGTCCTGCCGCCGCTCGCCGCGCTCGCCACCCTGGACGTCGGCCACATGGCCCTCCACGTCGCCGGCCTGTCCTTCCTCGGCCTCGGCGTGCAGCCTCCGACCGCGGAATGGGGCGTGATGATCAACGAGGCCCGAACCTTCTTCTGGACACGGCCCCTGCTGTCGTTG
>NZ_BACT01000569.1:0-8882 GCF_000333255.1 Methylobacterium sp. B1
CGGCTCGGGTTAAGTCAACGGAGCCACTTGCGGTTCAGGCGGTTGCTTAACCCTGGGTTCAGCCGGCCTGTCCGTATACAGGGAGGCTCCCGAGACGTGAGACGACTGCCTGCATGACGATCGACGCCGTGCCTTCCGCCGCACCGACACGCCGCGCCCTGCTGGTCGGCACGCTGGGTGCTGCCGCGGGACTGCTTCCGGCAGTGGCCCGTTCGGCCGAGCCGGACAAAGCGCCCGCGCTGCCCGGCAAGGGCGAGGCCTTCGAGGCGAACACCCTGACCGACCTGGCCCGCGCCCGTGCGGCAGCACCCTATGCGGGGCCGAAGACCGGCGACGTCCCGGCGGTCCTGAAGGCTCTGTCCCGGGAGGCGTACGACGCGATCCACCCGGCGGAGGGCCGCGCGCTCTGGGCCGACCGAAACGTGGGCTACGTTCTGGAGCCGCTCCTGCGCGGATCGATCTTCGAGACGCCGGTGTCGCTGTTCGTCGTCGAGAACGGGCTGGTTCAGCCCGTCGCGTACGACAAGACGGCGTTCGTCGCACCCGGCCTGGATCTGCCGGATCTCGAACCCGACGCCGCCTTCTCGGGCTTCCGCCTCCGGGCCCGGTTCGAGGGTGCGGAGGACGTGTCGAGCTTCGCGCTGTTCCAGGGCGCCTCGTTTTTCCGGCTCGTCGCGGAGGGCCAGGATTTCGGCATCAACGCCCGCGCGCTGGCCCTGCGGCCGGCCGATTCCCGCGGGGAGGAGTTCCCGCTCTTCCGGGCCCTGTTCGTTGAGACGCCCGCGCCCGGTCAGCCGGTCGTCGTTCATGCCCTCGCCGATTCCGAGTCGGCGACGGCGGCGTTCAAGATCACGCTCACGCCCGGCCGTGACGTCTCCACGGCGGCGATCGAGGGAACGGTCTTCGCCCGGGCCGACCTCGACCATATCGGGCTCGGCGGCATGCAGGGGAGCTACCTGTTCGGACCCCTCGACCGGAACCGCGTCGACGATCTGCGCGCCGCGGCCTTCTCGGTGGAGGGCTTGGCGATCCACAACGGCTACGGCGAGCCGATCTGGCGGCCCGTTCACAATCCGGAGGCCCTCCAGGTCTCTGCCTTCGTGGATCGGGGTCCGAAGGGGTTCGGCCTCATGCAGCGCGCCCGCGCGTACGATGACTTCGAGGATGACCGGCGTCATTGGGAACAGCGCCCGTCCCTGTGGCTGGAGCCGCTGGATGACTGGAACGAGGGTGCCGTCACCCTGCTTGAGATTCCGAGCGATTCCGAGCTGAACGAGAATGTCTTCGCCTATTGGCGACCCAAGGCGAAGCTGGCGAAGGGCGTGGAGATGCGCTTCCAGTGCCGTCAGCATTGGTCCAAGGGCTGGCCGGATCCACTGCCTCCGGAGATCGCACGGGTGCGCGACAGCCGCTGCGGCCATGGCAGCACCGGCAGCCGCCGCCTCTTCGCCGTCGACTTCGAGGGCGACACGCTGTTTCAGCCCGGCGATATCGACGTCGATCTCAGCGCGTCGGCCGGGACGATCACACGGCAGGACCGGTTTCGGTATCCCGAGCGCAAGACGTTGCGGATCCTGTTCGAACTCGATCCCGGCAGCGCCCGCGCGAGCGAGCTGCGCCTCGCCCTCCGGCGCGGCCAAGCCCGGGTCAGTGAATCGTGGTTGTTCCGCTGGACACCGTGATCCCCGATCCGCCTCAACATCAAGGACCGGCCTGCACCGTGCAATTGGACGAGACGATGACCGTGCCGCCCGCGATCGACGCCGCGCGCGTGGCCGAGGCGAGCCCCGATGACGGAGGCGGCATGCCGCGCGAAGCGCCGCTGGCCATGCCCGTCCAAGATCTGTCGCATTGGGACATGGGCCTGGGCCATCGGCCCGCACGGCCCGGCCGTGATCCCTGGCCGGCGCGGATTCTGGTCTTCGGCGGCGCGCTGGCGCTGACCGCCTTCGGCGGCTGGCAGATGGTCGAGACCGTGTCGGTCTCGGGCAATCCGACTGCGCTCCAGCTCGTGCTGGTCGTCCTGTTCTGCCTGACGTTCTCGTGGATCGCGCTCGCCTTCACCAGCGCCGTGCTCGGCTTCGGGATGCTGCTGCGGCGGCCGCGTCCGATCTCGGCTCCGACGGCCCTGACCACGCGGACCGCGGTCCTGATGCCCGTCTACAACGAGGCGACAGCCCGCACCTTCGCGGGTGTCGAGGCCATGCGCGAGGCCGTCGAGGCCACCGGACTGGGAGACCATTTCGACTGGTACGTCCTGTCGGATTCGACCCAGCCCGATGCCTGGATCGCCGAGGAGCGCGCCTTCCTCGAATTGCGCGGCCGCCTGGGTCCCGATGCCCGGCTCTACTACCGCCACCGGGCGAAGAATCACCATCGCAAGGCCGGCAATATCGGCGACTTCGTCACGCGGTGGGGTGGCCACTACGAGCACATGCTCGTGCTGGATGCCGACAGCCTGATGAGCGGATCGGCGATCGTGGCGCTGGCCTCCGCCATGGAGGCGGATCCGGATGCCGGTATCATCCAGACCCTGCCGTTGATCATCAACCGCAACACCCTGTTCGCCCGGCTTCAGCAATTCGCAGCCCGGATCTACGGCCCCGTGATCGCAGCCGGGCTTTCCGCGTGGTCGGGGCGGGACGGCAACTACTGGGGGCATAACGCGATCATCCGCACCCGCGCCTTCGCGGAATCCTGTGGCCTGCCGGATCTGCCCGGGAAGCCCCCCTTCGGCGGCCATATCCTGTCGCACGACTTCGTGGAGGCGGCCCTGATCCGCCGATCGGGCTGGGCGGTGTACATGCTCCACCGCCTGCCGGGCTCGTACGAGGAGAGCCCGCCGTCGCTGATCGACGTCGCGGTGCGCGATCGGCGCTGGGCGCAGGGCAACCTCCAACATGCACGAGTGATCGGCGCCGCGGGGCTGCATCCCGCGACCCGCCAGCACTTCGCCACCGGCATCGCCGGCTATCTCGCCTCGCCACTCTGGCTGATGCAGCTGGTGGTCGGCATCCTGCTTGTGCTGCAGACCGCCACGGAACGGCCGGACTATTTCGGGGGGGCGGGCTTCTCGCCGGTTTTCCCGCGGTTCGATCCGGTCCGCGCGCTCCAGCTGTTCGGCCTGACCATGGCGGTTCTGCTTGCGCCCAAGGTCCTGGGCCTGATCCTGGCCCTCTTGGATGGTCCGGTGCGGCGTGCCTGCGGGGGCGCCGGGCGGCTCATCCTGTCGAGCCTGGTCGAGATCCTGCTCTCCGCGCTGGTGGCGCCGGTGGCGATGGTCATCCAGTCCGGCTCGGTGATCGGTATTCTGCTGGGACGGGACACGGGCTGGAATCCGCAGCGCCGCGACGACGGCTCGATCCCGCTGCGGGATATCGTCCGCCGTCACCGCTGGCACACGGTTCTGGGGCTCGTGGCGGGAATTGCGGCCTTCGCGATCGCGACGTCGCTGTTCCTCTGGATGAGCCCGACGATTCTGGGTCTGGTGCTCGCGATCCCGATTTCCTGGGCGAGCGGACAATTGACCCTGGGCCTGGCGCTCAAGCGCCGGATGCTACTCGCCACGCCCGAAGAGGCATCGCCGCCGGAGATCGCGCTGCGGGCAGCGGCGCTTGCGACCCGCAATGCGGCTCGCGGCTACGACGACACCGATTCCCTCGTGGCGATCCACGCCGATCCCGCCCTTGCGCACGCCCATGGCCGGATGCTTCCGAAGGGACAGCGGCGGCCCCGGGGCGCGATCGACGCCGACCAGACGCTGGCGGCCGCCAAGATCTGCGAGGCCGAGACGGTGGCGGAGGCACAGCTGTGGCTCTCCCAGAAGGAGCGGATGGCCCTGCTTCACGACCGGGCCCTCGTGGACCGCCTCGTGCGCCTCAAGACCAGCCAAGCCTGATCGCGGTTCGCGCCGGGATCTCGGGCGGGGCGTTCGGCGATCACGTCCTCGCGCTGTGCGCAGCCGTCACGGCACCGGCTCAAGGGCGCAGTCGGGTGTCGAGAGAAGGGGTTAACCATTCGGATCCTAGACTCGGCCATCGTCACTCGGATCCGGTCATGACCCTGCTGTTCGTGTTCCTGCTCCTGCCGCTCGCGCTTGCCATCGTTCTGGCCCGCGGCGAGCCGGTCCGCACCATCAGCTGCCTCGGCGCGATGGGGGTGGGCTGCGTGATCGCCTGCTTGAGCGTGGCCAGCCTCCTCCGCCACCGGGCGCGGCCGACCTGAGAGGAATCGCCGTCCGGCCCGAAGCCGGGAATCGCTTCCCTACAGGAAGCCCACCGGTCGCGGACCGCCGGTCAAACTCCGCCCGGCCCGCGCAACCAGCTGAGAAAACGCGAGCGCCGCCGCCGTCGCCTGCGCGCGGGACGGGAAGCTACGCCGCGATTCGAGCACCGGCTCGTCGGTCTCGTTGACGAGAACCCACGACCAAAGCGACCGGCTGTGCTCACGGATCTCGAATTGCACGGGCGCCTGCCTTTCCGGGACATGCGAAGGCAAAGGCTCGCATCAGCCGGTGACATCCCGATGACGACACGGGATGATCGTCACGGCTTTCGAGCCGCCCGTCCGGTTCAGGGAAGTCTTCCACCGGGTTCGGTGCGTCGCTGGCTGGAAACCATGCCGAAGCGCGTGCGGGATCCGGCTGCAGAAGCGGCGGCATGCGAACGGGCCTGACGGACGCCTTGTTTCCGACGGCTTGGGGTTTCAGGCAGACGGCGCATCCCTGCTGCGCTTCCCGCCGGAGTTTCCATGAAAGCCGTCAACGCGCTGATCGCCGATGAGCTCGGTGTCGGAGAGGCGCAGGTTGCCGCCGCCGTCGCGCTCCTCGATGGCGGTGCGACCGTGCCGTTTATCGCGCGCTATCGGAAAGAGAATACGGGCGGCCTCGACGACACGCAGTTGCGCCGGCTCGAAGAGCGGCTCTCGTATCTGCGCGATCTCAACGAGCGGCGCGCCACGATCGTCGCGAGCATCACCGCGCAGGGCAAGATGTCTCCGCCTCTCGCCGCAGCCCTCGAGGCCGCCGATACGAAGGCGCGCCTGGAAGACCTGTATCTGCCGTTCCGACCCAAGCGGCGCTCGAAGGCCCACGCCGCCCGGGAGGCCGGCCTCGAACCGTTGGCCGAGCTTCTCCTGCGCCGGCCCGATAACGCGCCCGAGACGGTGGCGGCGCGCTACCTGTCGGACGCCCATGGCATCACCGATGTCGACGCCGCACTGGACGGTGCCCGTGCGATCCTGATCGAGCGCTTCGCCGAGGATGCCGACCTCGTCGGGCGCCTGCGCACGGATTACTGGCGGGGCGGCCAGCTCGTCTCCCAGGTCCGGAAGGGCAAGGCGAACGAGGGCGCGAAATTCTCGGATTACTTCGCCTGGAGCGAGCGGCTGGAGCGGATGCCCTCACACCGCATCCTGGCGATCTTCCGCGGCGAACGGGAGGAGATTCTCGAGGTCGGCTTCACCGCGGAGGGTGAGGATTCCGCGCCCGGGATTCCCGGACCGTTCGAAACCGCGATCTGCCGCCGCTTCGACATCGCCCTGCGGGGCCGCCCCGGCGATTCCTGGCTCGTCGAAACCGTCCGCGCGGCTTGGCGGACGAAGATCCGGGTGGGCATCAAGCAGGATCTGCGCAACCGCCTGTTCGAGCGGGCCGAGGATGAGGCCGTGACGGTCTTCGCGGGAAATCTGAAGGACCTGCTCCTGGCCGCTCCGGCGGGCGGCCGCACCACGATGGGGCTCGATCCCGGCTATCGGAACGGCGTGAAGGTGGCGGTGGCGGATCGCACCGGCCGCGTCGTCGCGGTGGAGACCACCTATCCGCACGAGCCCCAGCGCCGCTGGCGCGAGGCAGTGGCGGCGTTGGGGCGCCTGTGCCGCCTCCATAACGTGGAGCTTCTGGCCATCGGCAACGGCACGGCCTCCCGCGAAACCGAACGCCTCGCCGCGGAGATCATCGCGTCGAACCCGGATCTTCCGCTCGCGAAAGTCATGGTCTCCGAGGCCGGCGCCTCGGTCTATTCGGCCTCGGAGATCGCCGCGCGGGAATTGCCCGATCTCGACGTGTCCCATCGCGGCGCCGCGTCGATCGCCCGGCGCCTTCAGGATCCCCTGGCCGAACTGGTCAAGATCGATCCGAAGTCCATCGGCGTCGGGCAGTACCAGCACGACGTGAGCGAGGCGAAGCTGTCGCGCTCGCTCTCCGCGGTGGTGGAGGATGCGGTCAACGCCGTCGGGGTGGACGTCAACACGGCCTCCCCGGCCCTGCTGGCGCAGGTTTCCGGCCTCGGCGGCGCGATGGCGGCGCGGATCGTCGCCCATCGCGACGCCCAGGGCCCGTTCCGGACGCGCACGGCGCTGAAGAAGGTCCCGGGGCTCGGCCCGAAGACCTTCGAGCTCGCCGCCGGCTTCCTCCGCATCCAGGGCGGCGACGACCCGCTCGACGGGTCGGGCGTCCACCCGGAAGCCTATCCGGTGGTCCGCCGCATCCTCCAGGCGACGAAGAGCGACATCCACGTCCTGCTCGGCAATGCCGCCCTCCTTGGCCGCTTGGCGCCGGAGCCGTTCGTCGACGCGCGTTTCGGCCTGCCGACGGTCCGCGACATCATCGCCGAGCTCGAGAAGCCGGGGCGCGATCCGCGGCCGGCCTTCAAGACGGCGCGCTTCCAGGAGGGTGTCGAGACGATCGGGGATCTCAAGCCCGGCATGCAGCTGGAGGGCGTCGTGACCAACGTGGCCGCGTTCGGTGCCTTCGTCGATATCGGCGTTCATCAGGACGGGCTCGTCCACATCTCGGCGATGGCGCGGCGCCGGATCGCGTCGCCGACGGAGATCGTCCGGATCGGCGAGGTCGTCCGGGTGCTGGTCCTCGGGGTCGATGTGCCGCGCAAGCGCATCGCGTTGTCGATGCGGCTCGACGATCCGATCGATCCGGCTCAGCCCGCCCGACGCGGGGGCGAATCGAAGATCGACGCGCCGCGAACCCGGCCGAACGCCACCGCGGAATCCGCGCCGAGCGGACCGCTGGCGGAAGCGCTCCGTCGCGCCGCCGCATCGGCGCGGCGCAACTGACCATCGCGAGACCTGCGGCATCCGCCGGCGCGGAACGGGAAGCGCCTCGGCTGACGTCCCGCATGCGCCCCGTTATGGTTAGCGCTTCGTAAACCTCCCTCCGGCCACAGATCGGGGATCGTGCCGCCCTGTGCGATCCCTGTGGCCGGATACCGGCGGCCGCATCGCAGCGGCGGCTCCCCTTTTCGGAGGCTGTGATGCAAGCGCGTGCTGCGGGGATCGACAATCCGAGCCCGATGATCGGCCCGGCACGCCTCATCAGAGCCGCCTTCGAAGCTTCGGACATGGCCGCGCTGGCCCAGGAGATCCTCGCCCGATCGCCCGATGGCGTCATCGACGCCGGGGCGGCGATGGATCTGGCGACGATCCTGTTGCTGATGCACCGCACCGACGAGGCGCTGCAGCTCCAGACCGACATCCTTCAGGGCCAACGGCTCTTCTCGCTGCGTTCGAACCCGGATCAGGCGCGGGTCCGCGTGCTCATCCTCGTCACGGCCGGCGATCTCATGGCCAACACCCCGATCGATTTCCTGCTGAACGACGACGATTTCAGCCTCACCTATCTCTTCCTCTGCCCCGGCGAAGACATGCCGCGCGACCTGCCGGAGCACGATCTGCTGGTCACGGGCATCGCGTATTCGAGTGGCGCCGAGCCGCTTTTGGAAGCCGTCGCGGCAGCCGCCGAAGGGTGGTCGCGGCCGATCGTCAACCACCCGCGCGCGGTTCTGAAGACGTCCCGGCACGGGATCGCGGATGCGCTCCGCGGCGCCGAGGGGATCCTGGCGCCCGCCGTCGCCCTGCTGGACCGGGCGGCCCTGAGCGCGTCGGCGTCCCGCCTTCCCGAGGGCCTGGACTATCCGGTGCTGGTGCGCCCCCTGGATACCCATGCCGGCAACGACCTTCAGAAGGTCGATCGGGCCGAGGATCTGACGCGCTACCTCGATCACGCAACCGCGGAGCGATTCTACGTCACGCAGTTCTGCGACTATCGTGGCCCCGATGGACTATTCCGAAAGCTCCGGGTCGTTCTGATCGACGGTGTCCCGTTCCTGTGTCACCTGGCCATCCGCGACCACTGGATGATTCATTACCTCAACGCTGGAATGCTCGAGGATGCCGAGAAGCGGACGGCGGAGGCCACCGCCATGGCCACGTTCGACGCCGCGTTCGCGCAGCGCCATCGCGCCGCGTTCGCCGAGATCCACCGTAGGATCGGGCTCGATTACCTGATCCTCGATTGCGCGGAGAGCACGGACGGCCGGCTGCTGATCTTCGAGGCGGATACCGGGATGGTCGTCCACGACATGGATCCCGTGGACCTGTTTCCCTACAAGCTGCCGCAGATGCGCAGGGTGTTCTCCGCTTTCCAGCAGGCCGTCCGCGGGCGCGCTGAGACGCGCCCCGCCTAGGACGCGCACGGTCGGGCATTCACGCCCTTTCCGAAGCGGGCGGGCCCCGATCCAGGCCTTGCGGGAGTTCGAACGGCGGACAGGGCCGCCCTGTCACCAGGGGATGCGGCCGAAGCGGTCGATCAGCCGCTGATACTCGGCGTCGCTCTCGACTTTCGACGTCCCGCCCTGTCCGACATCCGAGGTTCCGGAGCCGGGATGCACCAGACGGCACACCAGCGGCAGGGATGAGCCGTGGCGCACGAGGTGCGTGTTGGGGCCGCCGAACCGAAGCACGTTGGCGAGCCACGGGCGGACCTGAACGGCGTTCTCGAGAGTGCCGGGCGCCGTCGCCTCGACGAGGTGGGCGCGGCGCAGGCCGGTCTCGGCGAGGCGGCCGAGCCATTCGTTGTCGTAATGCATTTC
>NZ_BACT01000568.1:0-7535 GCF_000333255.1 Methylobacterium sp. B1
CGGTCCGAGGCAGATCGCGCAGGTGTGCGAGGGACGAGTAGCCGGTCCCGAAATCATCCATCGCGATCTTGAGACCGAGCTGGCGCAGGGCGGAGAGGGTGTGGGCGATCTGACGCCCGTCCTCGACCAGCGCCGTCTCCGTCAACTCGATCTCCAATCGGTGCGGCGGCAACCCGCTCTCGGCCAGAGCTGCGGTGATGTGGGCGAGAAGCATCGGCGAGCGGAACTGGACGGCCGAGACGTTCACGGCGACATGCTGATGCGGCTGCCAGCGGGTGGCTTGGCGGCACGCCTCGCCCAGCACCCAGGTCCCGATCGGCACAATCAGCCCCGTCTCCTCCGCCACCGGGATGAAGCTTGCCGGCGCGACGAGACCCCGCGTCGGATGCTGCCACCGGATCAGCGCCTCGAAGCCGACGACAGCGTCATCGGCGAGCGCCATGATGGGCTGGTAGGCGAGATGAAACTGCCCCTCCGTCAAGGCGATCCGGATGTCGTTCTCCAGGGTGTGGCGCTCGGCGACGGCCTCCATCATGCCCGACGCGTAATGCGCCGCGCGTCCTCGTCCGTGACGCTTCGCCTCGTACAGAGCGATGTCGGCGCGCTGCAGCAGCTCTTCCGGACTCGACCGATCCGCGTTGTCGCTCAAGCCGATGCTGCAACCGACCATGACCGTGAGGTCGTTGAAGGCGTACGGCTTCTCGACGTCCACGATGATGTCTTCGGCCAGGCGGCTCGCTGCATCGGCATCCGCCTGTGTGACCACGGCCATCTCGTCGCCGCCCAGGCGCGCCACGAACCCTGACGCGCCCGCTAGGGCGCGCAGGCGCGCGGCAACGGTGACGAGCAGGCGATCGCCGACGCCGTGACCGAACGTGTCGTTGACCGCCTTGAACCGATCGAGATCGATCAGCAGGAGCGTGAAGGCCTGTCCGGTCTCATGGACGAGCGCCATGTGTTCGATGAGCGAGCGGCGATTTGCCAGACCCGTGAGGGGATCACGGTAGGCGAGGTGCAGGATCTCTCGCTGCGCCTGCTTCTCCCGCGAAACATCGTCGAAGGTCAGCACCGCGCCATCGTCGATGGGCTGACAGGCGATGGACAGGATCCGGCCGTCGTCGAACGTATGCTCGACGAGCGTCTCCTCGCTCCGGGCCATCCAGGTCCGATGATTCGCCAGCACCCGCGCGATGCGGGTTTCGTCCCAGGCATTGGCGCGGCCGGTCACATCCAGAAACGTCGATAAGCTCATGCCTCGGGCCATGCTTCCCGGCGGCAGGTTGAGCATCGTGCACAGTTTCTCGTTGTACAACTCGACGACTTCGGCGCCGGAAACCTTCAGGATCCCGTTCGACATGTTCTGCAATGTCGTCGCCAGGATTCGCGCGTGCGTGGCCTCCTGCCCCTCGAAGCGCTTGGCAACCAGCAGGGCGAGCAATGTGCCGAGCAGGAGGATGGCGGCGCCCGTCGCGGCGAGGGCAGCGAGTTGGACCTGCATGATCGGCAGGAGCTGATCGGACCGCGCTCCGACCAGGGTGGTGCCGGCGATGGAAATGAAGTGCGTGCCGCAGACCGCGGACACGATGAGAACCAGGGTGACGAGCGGTGGACGGGCATGTCGCGCCACGGTCCGAGCCAACGCCATACAGATGCCGCCGATGAGGCTGGCAAGATGTCGAGGTCGGGCGATTGCGTTTGGCTGCAGCCCTTCAACGCGGCCATGCCGATGAGGTGCATGCCGCCGATCCCCAAGCCCGCCGCCGCGCCGGCTGCCGCGCGCGTCCATGTCCGCGCGCATTGCGTCGACAGGGCCAGCGGCCCGCCGACCGCGACAATGGCCACGGCCGCTGAGCCCAGGGTCGTCGCCGCCTCGTAATTCAGAAGGAGGTCGGTCCGGTACCCGAGCATCGCGACGAAGTGGGTGGTCCAAACGCCGGTCCCGGCAACCACGGCCGTTCCGAGTTGCCAGCGCCTCCTGACGCGCGCCGAAGCGCTCTCCGCTTGCCGGATGAAGTGGACGAGCAGCCACGCACTGAAAAAGCAGATGACCATCGCGGCCAGGGCGAAACCGGCCGCCTGACTGTCCAGAAGGGCTGCGACGAAGAGATCCATAGGATCATCATGCACCACAAAGATGTGCGCAAACTAAATCATCATCGTGAAGAATTCTCTGGGCGTGCCCCCATAGACGGCCGGGTGTAACAACCAAAAATTGAAGGTGTCGGGCAAGCTCGGATGTCCTGCCGAACGGCGTCAAAATCTGCCGGTTTCGACCGCCGGAGCTCCGAGCCTCCACGACGTCGAAGCTCCGGGCGTGAACGCGGACGATTCGTTGTTCCGGAATACTGAGGACTACAGCCAGCCGCCCATGCCGTCGGTACTAGGCCGGAAGAATGTTTTCGCGCTTCGCGATGTCTCGACTTGTTCTCGAAGAAATGATTGGTCTCAATTTTCGTGAGCAGGCCAAGCGCGCAGCCTGTGACATAGCGAATGCCGCGCCGGATCCGGCAGGTTTGGCCGGACCACGGAGTCTCGCGACGGCCTGGCTCTTTTGCCTGTCGCTATCTAACGCATTTCTTGGCCGAACTTATATTATTCAAGCCTCGTTGTTGTATTGAATGTCGAGCATTTGTCGTATGGATGTGATCGCCGCGCGGGCGGCTGGGACGGCGACGTTGATGCGCGGGCCGGATCCTTGCCGGGACGCCAATCGCGCCGTTGCGCGATGGCGTGTGATTGGCCCGGATCTACAAAAGATCTTCGCCGTCCCCACCCTGCTCCGGGGCTGACCGGCGCAGGCGTGATCTGCTTCCGCCTGCGGATTGTCCCGCACGGGCAGTGCCACGGCATCCCGGTCGATGCTGCCCGCGCTGTCCTCGCGCGCGGCCAAGCGAACCACGACCGAATGCGGCCTCCCGGTGTCGCGCAATCGGAGGACTTCGCCGCGCCCGCGAGGGGGCGGCGGCGTCTCACACCTCGGCGCGGGCCTCCTCCAGCAACTGCGCCAGCCCGGCATCCACTTCCGCGGCCAGCATCCGGCGCTCGGCGTCGGTGAGATCCTTGGCCCAGGCCCCGCTGCCGAACCCCTCCGTGCAGCGCGCCCGCTCGGAGGCGAAATAGGCTTCGGTCTCGGCCGGCCGCGTCTTCATGGCGTGGACGAGGCCGAACCACGCCGCCCGCTCCACAACCGCCAGCCGTGCCCGCAGGCGGATGGCCACCGCCTTGTCCGCATCGATCCCGGGATCGCTCATGGTCTCTCTCCCCCCTCCTGCTCCGCGAGCTGCGCGAGCAGGCCCTGAAGCTGTCCCGGAACCGGCTCGTTCGCCGAACGCGCGTAGAGGACGCGCAGTTGCCGGCCGATCTCCGCGAGGCTCATGGAGCCCTTGGCGATCACCCGGTCGGCCTGCCGGTTCAGGCTCTCCTTCTCGGCGGTGGTGATCTCCTTGGCGGTCAGCACCACCACGGGCACGTCGCCATCGGGCCGCGAGCGGAGCGCCCGCAGGAAGCCGAACCCGTCCATCTCGGGCATCATGAGGTCGAGCAGGATCAGGCTCGGCCGGGCCTGGCTGAAGCGTTCCAGGGCGATCCGGCCGTTCTCCGCCTCGTCGACGGTCCAGCCTTCCCGGCCGAGGGAGCGGCGCAGGCGCTCCCGGGCATCCGCATCGTCATCCACCACGAGGACCCGTGCCTCGTTCGGCGCCTCGGGCCGGTAGCGCTCCATCAGGCCCTTGAGCCGGTCCCAGTCGATCGGTTTGACGAAATAGTCGGTGGCGCCGAGCGCCTGGCCGAGCCCCTGCTCGGCCACCACCGAGGTCATGATCACCGGGGTCCCGGCCAATTCGGGATCGTTGCGCACGGGGTGAAGCACCGCCCAGCCCTCCATGCGGGGCATCTCGACGTCGAGCAAGATCGCCCGCGGGCGGAGCGCCCGGGCGAGCGTCAGGCCGGCCCGGCCGTCATTGGCGCTGCGGACGTGGAAGCCCTCGCGCTCCAGGAAGCGCTGGAGCAGCTCCCCGGCGGCCGGATCGTCGTCGACCAGCAGCACCGTCTCGTGCTCCTCGTGCGGCTCCACCGGCGTGAGAGCCTCGGCCTCGGCCGTCGGCGCATCCTCGGGGCTCAGGATCGCGGGCAGGCGGACCGTGAAGGTCGCCCCCGCCCCCGGAACGCTGGTGACGCCGATGTCGCCGCCCATCGCCTCGCAGAAGGCGCGGGTGATGGCGAGCCCGAGACCCGTGCCGCCGAACTGGCGGGTGGTCGAGTCGTCGGCCTGGACGAAGCGCTCGAACAGCCGCCCGATCTGGGTCTCGGTCATGCCGATCCCGGTATCGGCGACCGCGAAGGACAGCCAGTCCGCCCCCTCTTCCCGGTGCCGCCGCACCGTCAGGGTGATCGTCCCCTTCTCGGTGAACTTGGCGGCGTTGCCGAGCAGGTTCACGAGGCACTGGCGGATCTTGGTCTGATCCTGGTGCATGGACCCGAGATCGGCGCCCGCCCCTTCGCCGGCATCGAGGACGAAGCGGTTGCCCTTCTTCTCCATCAGCGAACCGGTGGAATCGCCGACATCGCGGAGCAGGTCCGCCACCGCGAAGGTCTCGGCCGAGGCGGTCATGCGGCCGGCCTCGATCTTCGAGATGTCGAGGACGTCGTTGATCAGCGACAGCAGGTGGCGCGCGGCCGCCTCGATCTTGCGCAGGTCGGGCAGGAGGGCGGCCTGGCCGATATCCTCCAGCTCCTCGCCGAGCATCTCGGAATAGCCGATCACCGCCGAGAGCGGCGTGCGCAGCTCGTGGCTCATGTTGGCGATGAACTGGCTTTTCGCCCGGTTGGCCGCCTCGGCGGCCTGGCGGGCGCGCTCCACCGCCTCCTCGGCCTCCTTCCGGTCGGTGACGTCGACGCAGGTGCCGACCCATTCCCGGAGGGAACCGTCCTCCGCGAGGACCGGCACGCCGCGCACCTCCATGGTGCGCCAAGCCCCGTCGTGGCGGCGCAGCCGGTACTCGACCTCGTAGAGCGCCCGCGCCTCCACGGAGGCGGCCCAGGCATCGGCCGCGTGACCCCGGTCCTCGGGATGGACGGCGTCCAGCCAGCCCCAGCCCTGGTAGGCCTCCTCGGTCTGGCCGGTATAGATGCTCCAGCGGACCTGCGGCGGCATCAGCTCGCCCGCCGCGTTGGTGTTCCAGATCACCGCCGCCGAGGCGTCGACCAGCGCCCGGAACCGCTGCTCGGAATGGCGCAGGCGCTCCTCGATGGCGCGGCGGCCGGTGATGTCGGTGTTGGTCCCGTACCAGCGCAGGATCCGCCCGGATTCGTCCCGGTGCGGCAGCGCCTTCGACAGGAACCAGCGATAGGTCCCGTCCTGCCCGCGCAGGGGGAACGTGTCCTCCCAGGACCGGCCCAGGGTGATCGCGGCCCGGTAGCGCTCGGTCACCGCCTCGACGTGATCCGGGTGATGGACCGTGCGCCAGCCCCATCCCCGCATGTCCTCGAGGGACGTGCCGGTGAAATCGTACCAGCGCTGATTGTACCAGATGATCGTGCCGTCAGCCTCGGCGATCCAGGCGAGCTGCGGCAGCGTCTCGGCGAGGTTGCGGTAATCGGCATCCGTCACGGATCCTGGGCCGCTCTCAGTCTCGCTCATCGACCCGACGCTGTCCCGTCATCCGCCCCAGCGGCGGCCTATACCAGTATTCCTTATACACGCATCGCGTCCGGATCCGACCGCGGCGACGCCGCGGCCGGCAGGCGGCGAAACCGCAGGGCGTCCACCGTGTAGAGCGCGAGCGCCACCCAGATCAGCGCCAGCATGAGCGCCCGGTGCGGCTCGACGTGCTCGCCGTAGACGAGGACGCTGAGGAGAAGCAGGCAGGTGGGCGCCACGTATTGCAGCAGGCCGAGGGTGGTGAGCCGCAGGCGCACCGCCGCGGCGGCGAACCAGATCAGCGGCAGCGCGGTGGTCAGGCCCGTGAGCATCAGGAGCGCGCGGTCGCCCGGCGCGGACGGCAGGAACGGCTCGGGCGAGAGGACGAGCCAGACGATGGCGGCCGGCAGGAGCAGGAGGGTCTCGGCCAGGAATCCGACCAGCGCGTCGACGGCGACGATCTTCCGGGCGAGCCCGTAGAGTGCGAAGCTCACCGCCAGAGACAGCGACATGAGGGGCAGTTCACCGGCCCAGACCACCGCGACGGCGACGCCCGTCGCGGCGATGCCGATGGCCAGCGCCTGCGCCGGCCGCAGCCGTTCGCCCAGCACCACCCGCCCGAACGCCACGCTGACCAGGGGATTGATGTAGTAGCCGAGGCTCGCGTCGAGTAGGTGCCCGCTGCTGACCGCGTAGAGGTAGAGCAGCCAGTTCACGCCGATCATGGCCGCCGAGAGCAGCAGGAGCGCGTGCCGCTTGCGCAGCGGGAACGGCAGGTTCAGGCGGTGGCGCGCCGCGAGGACCAGCGCCAACGCGCCGGCGAACAGGCTCGACCAGACGATGCGCTCCGCCAGGATATGATACGGGGTGTAGGCCCCGAGCATCCGGAAATGCACCGGAACCAGGAGGCCCCAGCTCAGATAGGCGGCGAGCGCGTAGACGAGGCCCACGGCGTCCTCCCGGTCGACCCGGATGGGCGGCCGGGTCGGCGGGCTTTAGCGTGCCGGGCCAGTCCCTGTCAGGGGGTGCCGCGCAGGGCAGCCATCCGGCGGTCGCGGTCGGGTCTTCACGCCGCGCGGATCGTGGCGAGGAAGCGCCGAACCTCACCACCGAGGTCCGCGGATTGGCGGGCCAGCGCGGCGGCGCAGGCCTGCACCCGATCGGCGGCCGTCCCGGTCTCTCCGGCAGCCGCGGCAACGGCCGCCATGGTGGTGGTCACCGCGCGGGCCCCGGTGGAGGCCTGCACGACGTTGCGGGCGATCGCCCGGGTGGCCGTCTCCTGCTGCGCCACCGAGGCCGCGACGCTGGCGGCGACCCCGTCGATCTCGCGGATCCGTGCGGTGATCGCGGCGATCACCGCGACCGCCTGATCGGTCACGCCCTGGATGCGGCTGATCTGTCCCGAGACGTCGCCCGTCGCCTGGGCCGCCTGCGCGGCGAGGTCCTTCACCTCGCTCGCCACGATCGCGAAGCCCCGCCCCGCCGCTCCGGCGCGGGCCGCCTCGATGGTGGCGTTGAGCGCCAGCAGGTTGGTCTGACGCGCGATGGCCCCGATCAGCTCCACCACCGCGCCGACCTTGGCGGCGGCGGCGCTGAGTCGATTGCTGCGATCGGGAAGCGATGAGCTACGTGGCGACCACGGCGGGCATCACGGGCGAGGACGTCCGCGACCTGATGGTGGCGGCCGTCGAGCATCGCTTCGGGGCGGTCAACCAGCTACCGAGCCTGATCGAGTGGCTGACTGACAACGGCAGTTGCTACGTCGCCCGCGACACGCGCCGCTTCGCCCGCGAACTCGGCTTGATACCGAAGACGACGCCGCTGGAGAGCCCGCAGAGCAACGGCATGGCCGAAGCGTTCGTGCGAACCTTGAAACGCGACTACGTGCGTGTCTCGG
>NZ_BACT01000567.1:0-189 GCF_000333255.1 Methylobacterium sp. B1
CGCGGCGTCTCGCCGATGACGGCCAACCAGACCTTTCGCGTCTGCGGCCGAACCCGCGGGTCCGGGTTCGAGGGTGTGACCCTCGATGCAGCACAGGCGGTCGCCACCTCGACAGTGGTCGCCGGCCTCGCCTCCGCCGCCCAGCGCATCGGCGAGGTGGTCGAAATGATCAACACGATCGCCGGGCAG
>NZ_BACT01000566.1:0-4878 GCF_000333255.1 Methylobacterium sp. B1
AGCCCTTCCGTATGCCGTACAGGAATTCGAGGACGAGGCGGGGTAGTTGCGTCGATAGGGCCGCGACCGTCGCGTAGACCGGGATCTGAAGGATGTACTTACGGGGTCGAAGGAGCAGCCCCAATCCGAGCCTCGCGATGTCCGCGCGGAGGACGAGGTACAGCATCAGCCCTGTGAAGGGCGTGAGCCAAGCGTTCCAGATCTCCGGCTCAACGCCGAAGTAGGTCCGCCAGCCCGCGGACATGAGAAGGGTCAGCGGCTGGGTCGCGGCTACGATGGCCGGATAGAGGATAGCTGACAAGAGCAGGAAGTCACGCTGGCGGACAACCGCCTTCCGTCGCGCCGCCGTCGGGTGCAGTGCCTCGAACTCGCTGACCGCCCGTCCGATGCGCCCCCGGAGGCTCGTGGGCGGCAGCTCGAAGCCGCGTTCGCCGAGCGCGGCCGTCGCCGCGAGTTGGCTGCCCCTGAAGTCGTGCCCGTGCTCCCGCCGCACCACGAAGAAGTAGGCGTAGACGAAGACGACCGCCGCCGAGAGGACGAGGGCTGCGAACTGCGAGGAGAGATCCAGGTACGCCTGGGGATCGAGGACGGGGAAGAGCCCGCCCAGGCCTCGGCTGTCCTTGAAGGCGAGAACCAACGCGAAGACGACGACGAGCCAGGCCAGGACCCGCAGGTGCAGCATGGCGAAGCGCCGAACGGTTTGTTCCGCGCGCGTGCCCGCGAGTTCCAGGTGGGAGATCTCGTGCCCCAGGAGCGCCCCGAACAGTTCGGGATCCTCCCGAACCGTCTTGCGGCCTGCCAAGCCGACGACGACGGAGGTGCGTCTGTCCGGCCTGTCCCTGGCCTCCAAGGCCTTTTCGTTCTTCGGGCTCCAGAACAGGCTTGGCCGCTCGTGGCCTCGCAACGTCGAGCGCGCCGATATCGTATCCAGGAGCGTCCTCATCGGCGCGAAGGTTTGGTTCCCGGCCTCGCGTTCGATCTTGCGTGCCGCGGTCTCGCCCCCGGACCACGATCTCAACGATGCGATCACGATTAAGAGTGATCCCAAGACCGACAGGGTGATGCCCGCTACCACGACGTCGCGATGGAATTGCCCCCCCATGCCCCGGACCGGGTGGCCCTCCCATAGCTTGAGCATGAACACGTACTGGAGAAAGAGGAGGATGCCGACGGCGACCGCGGCCGGCGTGTCGCTCACGCCGAAACGCCGCATCAGCCGGACCGGATGCTCGTTGGCAGGCGGCCGATCGGTCATTTGTCGCCCAGGTCCTCCGTGGCTGGCCGCACCTTGGCAAAGAGCGTCTCGAATCCTTCCCTGAGCGTGTTTTTCTCCTCTGCATTGAAGCGGCTTTTTGCGATCTCCCGGTCGAAGGCCTCCTTGAGTCGGGTCGCCTCGTCACCGGTGGCCTTGCGCTTCAGGAACCTGTCGAGGAGCGGGGCTATCGCCTCCTTCGCCGCGTCCTTGACCACGTCCTTGACGACGTCCCCGAAGAAGCCGAGCAGGAAAGGCACCACGACGGTGGCGAAGGTCGAGGCCGCGGCCCCTCCATCGAAGCGTCCCTCATCCTGCGAGTCGGCCCGATGCCAGTCTTCCGGCGCGATGTCGAAGATCTCGTCCACGACGAAGACATCCTCGGGCTCCACCTCCGTCACGATCGCCTTGGCCCATCGCTTGACGTCGTCCGCTTCGACCTTGCCCATCCCGAGCCCTCCGACCCAACGCACTGTGGCGTAGCCCGCCTATCCGACCGGAACGAGCCGGGTGGGCGGGCGCATTGGCACCCCCCAGGGCTCAGCCCATGGAATAGTCCGGCGGCATGTTGATCGTCGCCTTCGCGCTCCGGCCGTAGTCGCTGAACGGCCCGACGTGGACGGTCGCCGACCGCCATACCGGCTGGGGATATGCGACCGTGAACTCGGTCATCGGCGCCCATTTCGCGGTCTTGACGACCTCGCCAGGTGTCATCCCGATGATCGCCCCGAGCAGGAGGGCGACAGCGGCGGTGGCCGGGCGCCCGAGCTTGGAGGCACACCACGCGAAGACGTTGCAGGCGGTCTGGAGCAGGCGGCGAAGGTACTTGAACTCGGAAGCGCCGACGAAGGGGACTCTCCTGCCCCGCACGCGGTTGCAGGCCCAGCGGATCGACAAGCCGACGGTCAGCGGCAGGGCAACGGCCGCGGTGCCCGCCCCGATGATCGCGAGCGCGTTCTCGGCACCATACGCGTCCATCGCCCAGCCCGCCGCCCCGATGCCGACACCGTATAGAGCCATGTCCAAGGGAGACTTCTTAAGATGCTCCTTGACATTTTCAAAGGTCATTTTTTCGGTCAACCCGGCGAATCGATTCGTCGTCATTGATCAACCTCCGCGCGCGATGTCGGCGCGGACAGAGAACTTCGATCCACCTTCGCCGTTCCGTCGAGACGGCCGCCAAGGCTGGAAATATTTCGGTCATGAAGTCTGTTTTCTCTATAGCGGAGCCTATAGAAACTGGCGTTGACCGCATTGCCAAATTGTCCACTCCAATGTATGGGCGACAGCCTGTCCAAGTGATTCTGCTTTGCAGACTTAGTTCAGGGCAAGCCGAGTGGTCCTGCCGCCTCGTATCGGCTTCACGAGGCAACGGGGCGGCACTTTGGCCAGCGCGATGGCGCCGAGAACCAAGCGCTCGATCGAAGCCTATCGGCACGCCAGTAGCACCTGAGGGACTTGGCCCGCGCCGGCCTCCTCGCGACGCCACGAAGTTTCGCGCATCCGGCCGCGTGGATCACGCCTCCCTGTTCGCTGCAGGCTCAGTATGTTCCGCGGGCCGTATCCGCGTGTCGGAATAGCTCGGTGAAGCGAGCCAAGAGCAGGTCGCGCCGGTGCCGACCATCCACGCCAGGCATCTTCCGGCATCGAGCCTTCCGAAGCCCCAGGGGACCAAGCGGCAGCTCCTCGGGCGCAGCATCGGGTGGTTGGACGAGCCTGAGTTGGGGACGACCACACAAGCCGAGGGCGGGGCGATAAGTGGCGGGTTACATAAAATCCGGACCGCCAAAAATCCCGGACTCATCCCGCGCTTCATCCCGGCAAGCCCCTGACGGGGAACAACTTTGAGGCCTGACAGGCACTTGATCGTTCGCCGGGTTGCGGTCCCCTCAGCTCCACCAGGCCTTCCTGGTGACAATTCAGCATCCTGGCGACGCGGCGATATCGCCGTCGCAGCCAGGACTTAGCGGTAACCAGCCGCGATTTTCGCGCCCTGCGCCCCTGTCCGATCATCGATCTCAAGCCTGCTGGCTCTCGGACCGCGCCTGATCCGCGGGCGCGGAGGGATGGGCGACCGCGGGCCGTCTCACGCCGCGCGGCCGCGTCCGGACCGGCGGCCCTGCAACCATTGCGGCGGACCGGGGTTCGCTCCCGATTGACGACAGGCGGAGGCCGGGTGGCGCCCTGGATCGAACAGACAGTCTGGTGGCAGGTCTTCCCCCTCGGCTTCGTCGGCGCCCCCGACCAGGCCGACCCGGCCGCACCGGTCGTGCATCGCCTCTCCCACCTGCAGGCTTGGCTCGACTACGCGGTGGAGCTCGGCGTGTCCGGGCTGGCGCTCGGGCCGATCTTCGCGGCCGCCACGCACGGCTACGACACGATCGACCCTTTCCGGATCGATCCGCGCCTGGGCGATGAGGCCGATTTCGACGCGCTGATCGCCGCGGCCCGTGCCCGCGGCCTCCGCGTCCTGCTCGACGGGGTGTTCAACCATGTCGGGCGGGCCCATCCCGCCTTCCAGGACGTCCTGCGCAACGGGCCCGAAGCCCGGCAGGCCAACTGGTTCAGGCTGTCCTGGCCGCGGGGCTCCGGCCCGGGCATCGAGCCGGACTACGCCTGCTTCGAGGGCCATCGGCAACTCGTGACGCTCAATCACGACGCGCCGCAGGTCGCCGACCATGTGGCCGCCGTCATGGACCATTGGATCGCCCGCGGCGCCGATGGCTGGCGGCTTGACGCGGCCTACGCGGTTCCCCCGCACTTCTGGGCGCGGGTGCTGCGGCAGGTCCGCATCGCCCACCCGGAGGCCTACATCGTCGGCGAGGTGATCCACGGCGATTACGCCCGCTTCGTGCGGGACACCGGCATGGATGCGGTGACCCAGTACGAGCTGTGGAAGGCGATCTGGAGCGCCCTCAACGATCGCAACCTGTTCGAGTTGGCCCACGCCCTGGACCGGCACAACGGCTGCCTCGACACGTTCGCGCCCCTGACCTTCGTGGGCAACCACGACGTGACGCGGATCGCCAGCCGGCTCACGGACGACCGGCACCTGCCGCACGCCCTGGCGATCCTGCTGACCTGCGGCGGAACGCCCTCGATCTATGCCGGCGACGAGCAGGCCTTCCGCGGCGTGAAGGAGGAGCGGGTCGGCGGCGACGACGCGATCCGGCCGGCCTTCCCGCCGACGCCCGCGGACCTCGCCCCGTACGGCTGGCCGATCTACCGGCTGCACCGGGACCTCATTGCGCTGCGGCGGCGTCATGCCGGGCTGCACCGCGCGCGGACACGGACCCTGCACCTCGCCAACGAGCAGCTCGTGGTCGTGCTGGGCGACGGCGCCGCGCGCGTCCTGCTGGCCCTGAACCTCGCCGACGCGGCCGTTCCGCTGCCGGTCCCGGATGCCCGGGCGATCGAGGCCGGCCAAGGCGATCTCGCGGAAGCCGGCGGCCCGAGCGCCCGGGTGACCCTTCCGCCCCACGGCTGGGCCATCCTGGTTGTCTGACCGTCGCGGGTCGGCCCGCGACGGATCGGCCGCGGCCCTGCCCTACCCCGTGCCCTACCCCGTGCGGCGCGCGGTCCAGCGGCCCGCACAGGCGCCGAGCCCCGACGGGGTCCAGCGGCCG
>NZ_BACT01000565.1:0-1186 GCF_000333255.1 Methylobacterium sp. B1
CGAAATCCACCTCGACCCGGGAGGACGGCGCCATCGGCCACCAGCGGTGGCGGCCCGCCCTGTCGAGATGGAACGGACCCGCCGTGAAACCGCGCGGCTCGAGACGGACGGTGCCGCGGAGTCGATGGGGCAGCGGCGCCCCGCGCTCGTCGATGCGAACGGTCAGCGCCGTGCCATCCCAGTGCATCGCGCTCGGGCCGATGGCGATGTGGTCGGGGCCGCGCGACAGGCTGGCAGCGCGCCGCTCGGTCATCGCGAAGCGGCCGCGATCGCCGTAGAGGACCACGTTCATGGCGCAATGGGCGAAGGGGTCCTTCTCGGCGCTCCACGCGTAGTAGGGCGAGAACACACTTCCGATGAACGCGATGATCGTGAGGCCGTGACGGCCATCGTCGCTCACCGCATCGACGTACCACCACGCGTAGCCGCCCCGCGCGACCGGGCCATCGAATCGCGGTCCTCCAGGATCGCCGCCGCTGCCAGCCGACCCGATTGCGCGGCCATCGGCACGCCCGGGCCGGGATGGATCGAGCCCCCCGCCAGATAGAGGCCCGGCAGCGCCGTCCGGGCGCCCGCGCGCTTGAAGGTCGTCGCCCATCCCTGCGCCGCCCGCCCGTAGAGCGCTCCGCCCGTCCCGGGAAAGAGGGCGTCGAAATCCCGTGGCGTCGTGGTCACCGCCGACGACGCGAAGGTCAGGGTGAGCCCGCAGGCCTCCAACCGGCGGATCAGGGTCGTCTCGCATCTCTGGGTCTCCGACGGCGTGAGCGGTCGCTCCCGGCCATCCGCCGGTGCGTTGACGAGCATGAGCAGGCGCTCGGGCCCCTGCGGCGCGGTCCCCGCCGCGTCCCGGTCCTGGGCACAGACGTAAACCGTGGGATCGTCGGGCAGGCGACGGTCTCGCAGGATCGTGTCGAACTCGGCCCGGTAATCGCGGGAGAAGAAGACCGTGTGGTGCGCCAGCGGGAAGCCGGAAGGCACCGCCTCCGCGCAGAATGTGACGGCGGACAGCGAGCGCTCGCCGGGCGCGAGCCGCTCGCCGGCGACGGCGGCGTCCGGTTCCGAACAGGCCCGCGCCGAGGGCGGCGCAATCGGCATTGCACACGACGCGGTCGGCCGGAACCGGCGTGCCGTCGGCCAGGCGCACGCCGACGACCCGACCGCCCGCGGTGAGGATCCGCTCGGCCTC
>NZ_BACT01000564.1:0-7240 GCF_000333255.1 Methylobacterium sp. B1
ACGGGGATGGCGCGCATCTTTCCGCCGGGCTGCTGCGCCCGCTCGAGGACCGTGGTGTGGAATCCGGCATGAGCGAGCCGCACGGCCGCGGCGAGACCACCGATCCCCGCTCCGATCACGACGACGCGCTCCTGCGCCACGGTCGCTCCACCTTCTCCCCCGGAAACGGGATTGATCTGCCGGCGCCAAAGTGTCAATAAGAAATGACACTTGTTGCTGACAACCGCACACAACACGGGAGGCAACGCGATGGAGTCCGGTCGGCGGATCGAGATGGCGCTGGATCGCGCCGTTGCTCACGCGGAGGCGCCGGGCGCGCCGCCCCTTCTGGCGGAGGCGCTCCGTTACGCGGTGTTCCCGGGCGGGCATCGGATCCGGCCGCGGCTGTGCCTGTCGGTCGCCCGCGCCTGCGGCGATGACGATCCGGCCGGCTCAGAAGCGGCGGCCGCAGCCATCGAGCTTCTGCACTGCGCCTCCCTGGTCCATGACGACCTGCCGTGCTTCGACGATGCGCCGATGCGGCGGCAGAAGCCCTCCGTCCATGTCGCCTTCGGCGAGCCCATCGCCGTCCTGACCGGCGACGCCCTGATCGTCCTTGCCTTCGAGACACTGGCCCGGTCCGCCGGCTCCCATCCCGCGCGCCTGGGACGGCTCGTGGGCCTCCTCGGTCGCGCCGCCGGGTCGCCGTCGGGCATCGCCGCAGGGCAAGCCTGGGAATCGGAGGCCCATATCAGCCTCAGCGACTACCAGCAGGCGAAGACCGGGGCCCTGTTCGCCGCCGCCACCGTCGCCGGCGCCGCCGCGGCGGGAGCGGATTCGGAGCCCTGGCGCCGCCTCGGCGAGTGCCTCGGCGAGGCCTATCAGGTCGCCGACGACCTGCGTGACGTCGCCTGCCGCCAGGAGGAGATCGGCAAGCCTGCCGGGCGCGACGCAACTCTGGGGCGGCCCAACGCTGCGGCGCTTCTGGGCACCGGCGGCGCGCTGGATCGGCTGTCGAGACTGACGCGCGAGGCCGTGGCGGCGATTCCGGCCTGCCCGGGCATGGCCGCGCTGACCGCCGAGATCGAGGCGCAGGCGCGGCTGTTCCTGCCCGCGAGCCTGCGGGCGGTGACGGCCTGACCGGCCGATCGCTCTCCGGCATCGGTGCGGCGGCGTCCGTCCCGTCCGCCTGGACGGATCGATGGAACGCCTGGCGCAGCCGCCTGGTCGCGAGCCCCCGCTTCCAGCGCTGGGCTGCGGGCTTCCCCCTCACGCGGGGCATCGCCCGCCGGAACACGCGCGCCCTCTTCGACCTCTGCGCGGGCTTCGTCTACGCGCAGGTTCTGACCGCCTGCGTCCGCCTCGACCTGTTCGCGATCCTGGCCGAAGGCCCCCTGACGATCGAAGCCCTCGCTCGCCGGCTCGACCTGCCGCCGGACAACACCCGGCGCCTTCTTCGGGCCGCGGAATCCCTCGGGCTTGTCCGCGCCCTGTCGGGCGAGCGGTTCGGGCTGGCCGATCTCGGTGCCGCTCTCGTCGGCAATCCCGGGATCGCCGCGATGATCGAGCATCACGCGCTGCTCTACGCAGACCTTGCGGATCCGGTGGCTCTGCTTCGCGGCCAGGCCCCGCCGACCGGACTCGCGCGCTACTGGCCCTATGCCTCCGGCCTCTCGGGCGATGCGCAGACGGTGGCCCCCTACAGCGGCCTGATGGGCGCCTCGCAGGCGCTGATCGCGGAGGACGTGCTCGATGCCTGCGACCTGTCAGGGGTCCGGCACCTGATGGACGTCGGAGGCGGGGAGGGCGCCTTCCTGCAAGCGGTGGCAGGACGGCACGCGACGCCGCGCCTGACCCTGTTCGATCTCCCCGCCGTGGCCGAACGCGCCGCCAGCCGCTTGGCGCAGGCCGGCCTCGAAGGCCGGATCGCCTGCCGCGGCGGCGATTTCCACGGAGGCCTGCCGACCGGCGCCGACACGATCTCCCTCGTTCGGATCGTCCACGACCACGACGACGAGCCCGCCCTGGCGTTGCTCCGAGCGGCCCACGCGGCTCTGCCGCCGGGCGGAACGCTTCTGCTCGCGGAACCCATGGCCGGAACGCCGGGCGCGGAACCGGTCGGGGACGCCTATTTCGGCTTCTATCTCCTGGCGATGGGATCCGGGCGCCCGCGCCGTGCGGAGGAGCTCCGCGCGATGCTCCGGACGGCAGGATTCGCCGTGACGCATGAACATCCAACCCGACGCCCGCTGCTCACCCGAGTTCTGAAAGCCCAAAAAACAGGCCGCCTCAAGTAAGTGTCACTTGACGCTGGCCTGTGTCTATCTAGGATGACACTTAGCGGCTTCGCATCAGAGAGAGTCGCAAGGCAAAGGGTGGACGATTCCAGCCATGGACGCTCTGGCCGTCATTCTGGAAAACCCGGAGCACCTTTCGGTTCAGCGCTTGGCTCTGACGCCGCCCGGCGATGCCGATGCCGTGGTGGCCATTTCCTGGAGCGGGATCAGCACCGGCACCGAGCGCCTGCTCTGGTCGGGTCGCATGCCGCCCTTTCCCGGGATGGGATATCCGCTCGTACCCGGCTACGAATCCGTCGGGACCGTCATCGAGGCCGGCGCCGATACCTCGGTTCGGGTCGGCCAGACCGTCTACGTTCCGGGGGCGCGCTGCTTCGGTTCCATCCGCGGCCTGTTCGGCGGCGCGGCCTCTCATCTGGTGGCGCCGGCCGCCCGGCTCGTGCCGGTGGACGCGTCGCTGGGCGACCGGGCCTGCCTCCTGGCCCTGGCGGCGACGGCCTATCGCGCCCTCGGCGGGATCCGGCCCGGAGCGACCCCGCTCATCGTCGGGCACGGCGTCCTCGGACGGCTGCTCGCCCGCCTAACCCTGGCGGCCGGCGCGGAGCCGACGGTCTGGGAGACGGATCCGGCCCGGGCCACGGGAGACCATGGCTACGCGGTCGTGGCGCCCGACGCCGACCCGCGCCGCGACTACGCGACGATCACCGACGTCAGCGGCAACGCCGCCGGCCTCGACGACCTGATCGCCCGGCTGGCGCCCGGCGGCGAGATCGTCCTGGCCGGGTTCTACGAGGCTCCCCTGAGCTTCGCCTTCCCGCCCGCCTTCATGCGCGAGGCGCGCATCCGGATCTCCGCCGAGTTCCGTCCGGAGGACACGGCGGCGGTGACGACACTGATCGAAGGCGGACGCCTGTCTCTCGACGGACTGATCACCCACCGTCTTCCCGCGGGTCGAGCCCAGGACGCCTACCGCACCGCATTCGCGGATCCGGCCTGCCTGAAGATGATCCTCGATTGGAGGGACGCCGCGTGAACGTTCAGCTCAACAAGGCCGCCCTGTCCCAAGCCGCGCAGCTCCGCGCCGAGGCCGCGGTCGAACCGGATCCCGTCGCGACGAGCCCGGCCAAGAAAGAGACCCAGATCATCGCGATCTACGGCAAGGGCGGCATCGGCAAGTCGTTCACCCTCGCCAATCTCAGCTACATGATGGCCCAGCAGGGCAAGAAGGTCCTGCTCATCGGTTGCGATCCGAAGAGCGATACCACCTCGCTGCTGTTCGGCGGCAAGGCCTGCCCGACCATCATCGAGACCTCGACCAAGAAGAAGCTGGCCGGCGAGGCGGTCGCCATCGGCGACGTCTGCTTCAAGCGCGACGGCGTCTACGCCATGGAACTCGGCGGGCCCGAGGTCGGGCGCGGCTGCGGCGGCCGCGGCATCATCCACGGCTTCGAGCTCCTCGAGAAGCTCGGCTTCCACGAATGGGGCTTCGACTTCGTCCTGCTCGACTTCCTGGGCGACGTGGTCTGCGGCGGCTTCGGCCTGCCGATCGCCCGGGACATGTGCCAGAAGGTCATCGTCGTCGGCTCGAACGACCTGCAATCGCTCTACGTCGCCAACAACGTCTGCTCGGCGGTGGAGTATTTCCGCAGCTCGGCGGCAATGTCGGCGTCGGCGGCCTCGTGATCAACAAGGATGACGGCACCGGCGAGGCGCAGGCCTTCGCGGATGCCGCCGGCATCCCGGTCCTCGCCTCGATCCCGGCCGACGACGATATCCGCCGCAAGAGCGCGAATTACGAGATCATCGGCCGGCCGGAGAGCCGCTGGGGCAGCCTGTTCTCGGATCTGGCCGCCAACGTCGCCGACGCCGCGCCGCACCGGCCGACCCCGCTGACACAGGATGGGCTGCTCGGCCTGTTCTCCAGCGACGTCACCGGCCGCGACGTGGTGCTGGTGCCTGCAACCCACGAGGACATGTGCGGCGTCGCCCACGTGTCCAAGCCGTCCCTCGAAGTCGTCTACGACGAGGTCTGAGCGATGGCCGTCTCCCTCGACATCGCCGATCTGCGGGCCCGCCAGGCGGCGCCCACCATCGATCGCGCCGCCACCGAGGGCGACGGGCTCGGCTGCCACGCCGGCAAGGACGCGATGCGGGCGGCCGCCGAGGCCGCCGGCCTGTCGGACACCCTGGCACAACTCCGCAGCGACTATCCGCAGGGTCCGCACGACCAGCCCCAGAGCATGTGCCCCGCCTTCGGCTCGCTCCGGGTCGGGCTGCGCATGCGCCGGACCGCCACGATCCTCTCCGGGTCGGCCTGCTGCGTCTACGGCCTGACCTTCACCTCGCACTTCTACGGGGCCCGGCGCAGCGTCGGCTACGTGCCGTTCAATTCCGAGACCCTGGTCACCGGCAAGCTGTTCGAGGATATCCGCGAGGCGGTCTACGCCACGGCGAAGCCCGAGGATTACGACGCCGTCGTCGTCATCAATCTCTGCGTGCCCACGGCCTCCGGCGTCCCGCTGCGCCTTCTGCCGAAGGAGATCGACGGCGTCCGGGTGATCGGCATCGACGTGCCGGGCTTCGGCGTCCCGACCCATGCCGAGGCGAAGGACGTGCTCGCCGGCGCCATGCTGAAGGTCGCCCGCGCGGAAGCCGAGCAGGGACCGGTGGCGGCGCCCCGGGGCGGCCGTTCGGAGCGCCCGAGCGTGGCGCTCCTCGGCGAGGTCTTCCCGGCCGATCCGGTGGTGATCGCGTCGCTCCTGGAGCCGCTCGGACTCGCGGCCGGCCCGGTGGTGCCGACCCGCGAGTGGCGCGAGCTCTACGCCGCCCTCGACTGCGCCGCCGTGGCGGCGATCCACCCGTTCTACACCGCCTCCATCCGCGAATTCGAGGCGGCGGGCCGCCCGATCGTCGGTTCGGCCCCGGTGGGCGTCGACGGAACCGCCGACTGGCTCGACCGGATCGGCGAGGCCTGCGCGGTGCCCCGCGCCACCGTCGAGGCGGCCAAGAACCGGATCCTGCCCGGCATTCGCGGGGCGCTCGCCGCCATGCCGATCAAGGGCCGAATCACCCTCTCGGGCTACGAGGGCTCGGAGCTGCTGGTGGCCCGGCTGCTGGTCGAGAGCGGCGCCGAGGTCCCCTATGTCGGCACCGCCTGCCCGCGCACGCCCTGGTCCGAGTCCGACCGCGAATGGCTGGAAGCGCGGGGCACGCAGGTTCAGTACCGCGCCTCCCTGGAGGACGATCTCTACGCCCTGGATTCGCTCAAGCCCGACCTCGCCATCGGCACGACGCCGGTGGTGCAGCGGGCCAAGGAGCGCGGCACGCCCGCCCTCTACTTCACCAACCTGATCTCGGCCCGCCCGCTGATGGGCGCGGCCGGTGCCGGGTCGCTCGCCACGGTGATCAACGCCGCGCTCGGCAACAAGGCGCGGTTCGATGCCATGCGCGACTTCTTCGAGGGCGTCGGCACCGGCTACGCCGCGGGGGTCTGGCAGGAGGTGCCGCAGCGGCGGCAGGGCCCGAAGATCGAGGGCCCGAAGAAGCCGATCGGGGAGATGGCATAATGCTGATCCTCGATCACGACAGGGCCGGCGGATACTGGGGCGCGGTCTACGTCTTCACGGCGATCAAGGGCCTGCAGGTCGTCATCGACGGCCCCGTGGGCTGCGAGAACCTGCCGGTGACGTCGGTGCTGCACTACACCGATGCGCTGCCACCCCATGAATTGCCGATCGTGGTCACGGGCCTCGCCGAGGAAGAGCTCGGACGGCACGGCACCGAGGGCGCCATGAAGCGCGCCCACGCGACCCTCGATCCCGGCCAGCCCAGCGTGGTCGTCACCGGCTCCATCGCCGAGATGATCGGCGGCGGCGTCACCCCCGAGGGCACCGGCCTCCAGCGCTTCCTGCCCCGGACCATCGACGAGGACCAGTGGCAGGCCGCCGACCGGGCGATGCGCTGGCTGTGGCAGGAATACGGGGCGAAGAAGTTCGCCAAGAAGGGCATCCCGGCCCGGCCGGAGCGCAAGCCCGGCGAGCGGCCGCGGGTCAACCTCATCGGTCCGGCCTACGGCACCTTCAACATGCCCTCCGACCTCGCCGAGATCCGGCGGCTGGTGGAGGGGATCGGCGCCGAGGTGAACCTGACCTTCCCGCTGGGCTCGCACCTCGCGGACGTGCCCAAGCTGGTCAACGCCGACGCCAACATCTGTCTGTACCGGGAATTCGGCCGCCTGCTCTGCGAAGACTTGGAGCGGCCCTACCTGCAGGCGCCGATCGGCATCCTCTCGACGACGAAGTTCCTGCGCTCGCTGGGTGCCATTCTGGGCCTCGACCCGGAGCCGTTCATCGAGCGGGAGCGGCATACGACCATCAAGCCGGTCTGGGATCTCTGGCGGTCGGTGACACAGGACTTCTTCGGTACCGCGAGCTTCGGCATCGTCGCCACCGAGACCTACGCCCGGGGCGTGCGTCATTTCCTCGAAGACGAGATGGGCCTGCCCTGCCATTTCGCCTTCGGCCGCTCGGCCGGGCTGAAGCCCGACAACGACGCCGTGCGGGCCGCCATCGCGGCGAAGCCGCCCCTGGTTCTCTTCGGGTCGTTCAACGAGCGGATGTACCTCGCGGAGTGCGGCGCCCGGGCGACCTATGTTCCGGCCTCGTTCCCCGGCGCCATCATCCGGCGGCATACCGGGACGCCGTTCATGGGCTACGCGGGCGCCACCTACCTGGTCCAGGAAGTCTGCAACGCCCTGTTCGACACCCTCTTCCACATCCTGCCGCTCGCCCGCGACATGGACAAGGTCGAGGCCACACCGGCCCGCCTCCACCGCGAGCTGCCCTGGGACGAGGCCGCCCGTCAGGCCCTCGACAGCCTCGTGGAGGCCCAGCCGGTCCTGGCGCGGATCTCCGCCGCCAAGCGCCTGCGCGACGCCGCCGAGCGCGCCGCCCGCGACACAGAAT
>NZ_BACT01000563.1:0-4382 GCF_000333255.1 Methylobacterium sp. B1
ATTCTATTGGCGTGAACGGACATGCTGTCTCCTGCAAGAGGTACGTCTGTATGATCATCATGCGCGCTCACATCCCGATGAGACTTTGCGAGGGAGTTTCTAGCATATCGGATCAGATTTGCATACCCTACCTAACGGATGAAGAGGGTCTTGAAGTGCGCGCCCGCTCCATCATGCCGACGTACGGGCAGTCCGCTATTGAATGTCGGAGCGGGGTGTCGGCGCTCTGCAGACGCCAGCCGATGACGATCAGGAGAACGACCGGCACGACGAGGATCAGCGCGGCGCCGAGGATCCCGACATGCCCGACGAGGCGTCCGTAGAAGCCACCGGTCACGCCATCATGCCACGAGACCAGCGTCATCCCGACGGCCGACGCGACGATGAGGGCGGGGATCTTGAACCACAGGGGCAGGGCGCGTCGGCGCGGCAGCACGATCGCCTCGAGGCCGGTCTCGCTCCGGCCGGCTTCCCGCTGGGTCAGGAGTGCTTCGACCTGGTCGGCGAAATCCGCCTGGATCCGGTCGCGCCGCGCGGCGTCGTCGTCGCGCGCAAGCGGCGCCGCCTGCGGCGCGGTCCCGTCCGGCCCCTCGGCCAGCGGCCCCGGGATCGCCGCCTCGGCGGCGACCATCAGGCGCGCCTCGTGCCGGCGCATGAACAGCCAGAGTGCGACGGCGCCCATCAGGACGAAGGCCAGCAGCCCCAGGCCGACCGGCCCCATGACGTTCTCGATGGAGCGCCCGCAGAGATACGCGCCGAAGCCCATGATCGAGGCCCAGGCGACGCCGCCCAGCGCATTGAAGGCGAAGAAGCGGCGGGCGGCGAGCTTGTTCACGCCGGCAAGCACCGCCGCATAGGCGCGCAGCATCGCGGTGAAGCGGCCGAAGAACACGATCTTCCCGCCGTGCCGGCGGAACAGGTATTGGCCGAGCTTGAGCCGGCCGTGATCGAGGCCGATCAGGTGCCCCTTGCGCAGGAGCAGGGGCAGACCCCAGCGGCGGCCGACCCAGTAGCCGGCATTGTCGCCCAGGATGGCCGCGGTTGCCGCGATGGCCACCACCACGGCGATGTTGATGTTGCCGGTGCTGCCGGCATAGGCCGCCGAGGTCAGCAGGACCGTCTCGCCCGGCAGGGGCAGGCCGGCGCTCTCCAGCGTGATGATGACGAAGATCGCCAGGTAGCCATAGTGCGCGATCAGGTCGGCGATCGGCAGATCGTGCAGGAAGGACATGCGGTCTCCGTGCGGCTCGCAGGTCGCGCTGTCGACGACAAACGTGGCCGCTCCGGGGCGGCGTGACGATCAAGCCCGCCGCACAGGCTCCGTCGCGCCGTCGGCCGCGACGGCGGTCACGGGCGCTTCATCCCTCACGGGCGGGGTGCGGCGCCGCAGCGCCCGCTCCGATCTCGGCGAGATGGGCGCGCATCCACGCGATGGTGCTGATGAGCCCCTCGCGCAGGGCGACGCGCGGTTGCCAGTCGAGCTCGGACCGGATCAGCGCGGTGTCGAGGACGTTGGCGGGCACGTCGGCGGCGCGGCTCGGCTTGTGGATGCAGGGCAGGCGATCCCGGCCGAAGGCCACCTCCAGCTCCGCGATGATCTGGTTGACGCTCAGGCCCCTGCCGCTCCCGACATTCAGCACCTTGTGCGGCCCGTCATAGGACACCGCGGCGAGGAACGCGTCGCTGACATCGTCGACGTGCAGGAAGTCTCGCACCACCTCCCCGGTCCCCCAGACCTCCAGCGGCAGGCCCAAGAGAACACGGTGGATGTAGCTGCCGATCAGGCCCTGGTGCTTGGTGCCGAGCTGGAACCGGCCGTACGGGTTCGCGATCCGGAGGATCTGGTAGTCGATCCCGTGGAGATGCCGGTACAGGTGAAGCGACTTCTCGATCATCAGCTTGCCGATGCCGTAGGCCGAGATCGGGTCGGTCGGCGCCTGCTCGGGGATCGGGATGGCCCGGGGAATGCCGTAGATCGCGCCGCCGGAGGACGAGAACACGAGCTTCCTGATCCGGGCCGAGCGGCAGATCTCGAGCAGATGCAGGGTGGCGATCGGCGCGGCGGCGAGTTCCGCGGACGGATCCCGGTTCGAACTTTCCGGGATCGAGCCGGCGATCAGGTGGAAGACGACGTCCTGACGCTCGACGGCGTTGGCGATCGCGAGGCGGTCGGCGAACTGGCCGGTGACCCGGGCGACACGTCGGTCGAGCACCTCGGACTGGATGTGGCTGCGGCTGAAGCAGGTGACTTCGGCCCCCGCCGCCGCGAGGCGGTTGCACAGGTTCAGCCCGAGGAAGCCGCCGCCGCCCAGCACGAGGCAGCGGAGCCCCGCCATGGACGGCGCGGGCTGACCGGATCCGGCGGGATCGAGCGGCTGCGGGCCCTGCCGGGTGTCACTCATGGCCGACATTCAGCGCCGTCTTGGATCGGCGTGGGGGCCGGAAGGGCATCTTCCGGCCGCCGGCCCGGATCGGCGGGATCGCGCTCACGAGCCTCGATCATGCGCTCGACCAGCGCAAGGGCCGAGCGCTGAAGCGCCTGCCGCGTCGGTTCGAGGGGCGCCTTCCCGCAGGCGCGGGCCGCCGCGTAGGCGGCCGCGTAGGCCGCGTCCCAGCCGGCGGCGAGGACTGACGGGCCCGCGGCCTCCAATGCGTCCCGAACGGCGCCCCAGGCCGCTTGATGGGCCGCGTCCCAGGCCGCGCCCCGAACGGCCGAGCCGGTCTGCCGCAGGGTCAGGTTGGCGACGGCCGCCCGCTTGCGCGCGCGCTTGAGGTGATCGCACAGGGAGACGAGTTGGGCGACGTCCTCGACCTCGGGCAGGTCGGCCAGTTCGTCCCCCTCCACGTTCAGCTTGGCGAGGCGGAACCACGCCGGCAGGTGGGTGCGGATCAGCCAATCGGCCACCAGGGCGACCCGCCGGCGCTCCAGGGCCTCCGAGCCCCGGGTGCCGACCAAGCGCGGAACGAGCGGCAGGATCAGGGCATCGCGCGCATCCTGCGGCAGGCGATCGCTCCAGGTTCGGACAAAGGCGGCGATGCTGGGCGACGCGCAGGCGGGTTCATCCGAATGCGGCTCGCCGGCGACGTAGGCCACCGCCTCCAGGGCGCACAGGCCTGCCTCCGCGCCCGCATGGGGGCCGGCCGCGAGCGTCCTGACCCGCGCAAGCCGGTCTGGGTCGACGCGCGCGGGCCCGACGGTCCGCTTGTCCTGCAGCCGGGAGGCACCGCGATCCGGCACACGGATCGGCCGGTCGTCCGCAGCCGCGATCGAAAAGCCGGCCGGTGCGCCGGTGGCGACCTCGGCCTCGAGTGCGGCCACGGCGGCCACGACCCGCCCCGGGTCGACCGTATAGCTCACGTGGAAGGCGTGCACGCCGGGGCGCGGGAGGGTCCGGCCGCGCAGGAACAGGATCCGCGCGCCCCCGGCCTCGATGAAGCTGGCATAGCCCCGGAAGTTGAAGGACAACTCCTCGTGGATCAGGCCGAGGATCCGGCACCCGGGCCGGCAGAACAGGGCGTTGCTGAGCGCCGAACTCGATGAGCCGACCACCAGTTCGGCGGAATGGAAGGCCTCAACCTGTTCGAGGAAGGTCAGCGTCTCCGGATAGATCACCTCGAAGCCCAGGGGGCGCAGCCGTTCGGCGATCTCCGCCTCGTTGACGAGGGCGCGTTGGGTGAAGGCCTTGCGCGAGATGAACAGGCGCCGGTCGGTCCGGCCGGAGAGGGCACCGCGCGCGCGGGCGCGGTCGAGGATCTGCTGGCGGATCGCCCCGAAGACGTCGGCCGGCCAGACCGTGTCGTAGAAGGGGCGGCCGGGCTTCATGTCGAAGGGGAAGAAGGCCGGCACCGGCGCCATTCCGAGGAGCCCGAACGCGACGGGCCTGGGCGGCAGCGCGATCACGGGCCGGTCGCGCGTGTCGAGAAGGCCCAGGATCTCCGCGTGCGCCCCCGGCATGTGGTCGTCGATGCAGAGCGGGATCCCGTCGGGGCAGCGCGGGTCGTTGTAGCAGAGCATCCGCGGCACGAACTCGCAGAACCAGTGCCCGTAGTTCCGGCTCTGCAGGCCGAACATCATGAGGCCGGCCGCGATCGTGTGCTCGGCCTCGGGCACCTCGACGAGGGCCCGCGTGGCCCCGAAGGCGGCGGTCATGATCTGGTCGGGGTTGAGGCCGTCCTGCAGCAGGATGTCCGGGCGCCGCGGATGGGCGGCGAGGTCGTAGACGAGCTTGCCGCCGGCGATGACGACGTTGCTGCGCGGGAAGGCGCGCGCGCCCTCCAGGAAGGCGAGATACTGGGCCGGGATGTCCAGGCTGCCGGCCTCCGACCGGAGGGCCGGGGGCGGTTCCCGAAAGTGCAGATCGGGCGCGGCGATGCGGCGCTCC
>NZ_BACT01000562.1:0-1883 GCF_000333255.1 Methylobacterium sp. B1
GCGGGTGCCGCGGCGCTGCTGTGCGGCACCGCCGCCTTCGCGCAGGCCCCACCGCCGCCGCCCGGCGGCCCGCGGCCCGGCCCCGAGGCCGGCGCGCCACCCCCGCCGCCGCCGCCCGGCGACCCGAGGCGCGGCCCCGGTCCCGACGGGCCCCCGCCGCCACCTCCGCCGCCGCCACAGCCGTCGCGGGCCGCCCATATCGTGCTGGAGCGCGGCGACGCGCGCCTCGACGTGAAATGCGCCGACGACGATTCGACGAAGGCCTGCGCCGACGTCGCCCTGCAGATGCTCGACAGACTCGCGGCGTTCCGGCCCTGAGGCCGACAGGCCCGTGCCCGCCGCGACGGTGGCGGGCACTCCTCAGGCGCGCGCGCCGGGTGCCTTGACCAGGCGGCAGCCGGTGATGCGCCACTGCCCGTCCGCGTCCCGGGCGAGGCTGTACTCGGCCGTCCAGTCGATGCCGTACTCGTCTTGGATCGCCACCGACTGGACCACGCCCGCCTCGTCCGTGTCCCGCGCCTCGCCGAACACGAAGCTGCGGTGGCGGTAGACCGGACGATACTGGTTCCGGACCATGCCGATGAACAGGTCGGCATTCGGGAACAGGTCCCGGATCCCCGGCGCGGCCTGCTCGTAGGCGGTCTGCGCGTCGTCGCGGCCCAGCGCCTGCTCCTGCTTGGCGATCACCGCCCGGGCCGCCGCGCGCGCCGCCTCGTCGGCCACCGCCGGTCCCGCGAGGCCGAGGACGAGGAGCAGGACGGGCCACACGCGCATCGATGTCACTCCGGCAGGGTCGGATCGAGATTTATCATTGTCGTGTGAAGATGGTCTCCGCTCCGTCGACGGCAATCGATGACCCGACATCGCCGGTAATCTTGCCGCACGAAAGCTTGTCTCGGCGGGTCGGCGCGGCCGGACGGGACGCGCACGGGTTGAGCAGACATCGCGCCTCGGTTGTGCAAGCCGCTGGAAAGATAGGCATTTTCGCGCCGCACGGGCGCCGCGGGTTTGACCCTCCGCCGCGGTTTTGCGAGCCTCCGCGCGTCGACTCGGTTCCGGCGGAACCGACCGGACGGAGCGTGGGACGATGATGCAGAGCCATGCGGACGATCGCGCCGGCCCTCGAACCGGGCCGCCCTTGGACGCGATCCCGGACGCGATCCCGGACGCGATCCCGGACGCGGCCGCTCCGGACCGTGGAGCCGGGCCGGTGCCCGGAGCCGGGCTGGCGCCCGGAGCGGGGCCGGCGCCCGGAGCCGGGCCGGCCATGAGCGTCGGGGTGTTCATTCCGATCGGCAACAACGGCTGGCTGCTCTCGGAGAACGCCCCGCAGTACCGCCCGAGCTTCGCGCTCAACAAGGCGGTCACCCTGAAGGCGGAGGGCTACGGCCTCGACTTCGCCCTGTCGATGATCAAGCTGCGCGGCTTCGGCGGCAGGACCGAGTTCTGGGACCACAACCTCGAATCCTTCACCCTGATGGCGGGGCTCGCCGCCGTCACCACCCGGATCCGGCTGTTCGCCACCGCGGCGACCCTGTGCCTGCCGCCCGCCCTCGTCGCCCGCATGGCCGCGACCATCGATTCGATCTCGGACGGGCGCTTCGGCCTGAACCTCATCACCGGCTGGCAGAAGCCGGAATACGACCAGATGGGCCTCTGGCCCGGGGATGAGTATTTTGCCAAGCGTTACGAATATTTAGCGGAGTATGCTCAGATTCTGCGCGATCTGTGGGAGACGGGTGTCAGCGACCGCAAGGGCGCGTTCTTCCAGATGAACGATTGCCGGCTGAGCCCCCGTCCGCAGGCCCCTATGAAGATCATCTGCGCCGGCCAGAGCGGCGCCGGCCTGGCCTTCACGGCCCAGTACGCGGACTACAATTTCT
>NZ_BACT01000561.1:0-3128 GCF_000333255.1 Methylobacterium sp. B1
GCCACGCCCGCCGCCACCGGCGGGTCGAACACCGCGAGCCCCACGAGGCCGCCCAGGAAGGCGAGCCAGAAGAACGCCACATGGCTGTAGCGCACGTGCCAGCGGGCGAGGTTGAGATAGGCGAACAGGAAGACCAGCAGCGTCGCCCCGAGCACCGCCTCCGCGGAGGCCCGGTAGACCCGCTCGGCCAGTTCGGTGACCGGGAAGACCCGCTGCAGGAAGCCGAAATCGATGCAGGCATAGGCGAGCACCGACCACGCGAGCGCGGCGGCGGCCGGGAAGATGATCGCGCCCTTGACCACGAACACGATGGTCAGGAACAGGGCCAGCAGGCCGCTGATCCCGATGATGATGCCCTTGTAGAGGGTCAGGCCTGCGGCCTTCCGGCGGTAGGCGTCCTGGTCCCAGAGGCGGAGCTGGGGGACGTTGGAGCCGCGCAGTTCGGCCACGTAGGTGACGGTGGCGCCGGGATCCAGCGTGATGGTGAACTGGTCGGCTTCCGGGTTCTCGTCGCGCTCCGGGCGGATGCCCTGGCTCGCCGTGATGGCGGCGATCCGCGAGCCGCCGAGATCGGGCCAGATCACCCCGGAATCCACCAGCCGGAAATGCGGGGCGACGAGGATGCGGTCGATCTGCTCGTCGGTGTCGTTGGTGAGCGCGAACACGATCCAGTCGGGCCGGGCGCCGGCGTCGCGGGCCTTCACGACGATGCGGCGGACGATGCCGTCCTTGCCGGGCGCCGTGGAGATCTGGATCAGGTCGCCGTCGGAGCGGTAGCGCTCGATCGCGGTGGTCAGGTCGATCACCGGCGCGTCGAGGGTGACGCGGACCGCTTCCACGGCCCGGGCCGGCCCCCCCAGCGCGAGGGCACCGACGAGACCGCCGACCAGGGACAGGAGGAGGGCGAGGATGCGCAAGGGTGTCTTGACTTCCGGCCGTGCGAGGTTCGGCGTCAGCCGCCCGGGCGGCCTTGATCGATAGGGGTGGGCCTCACCTGGGGCAAGGTCGCCCCGGGGCCGGTCCACCGCCCGCGGATCGCGCCCCTTTGCGGCCAAATCAAGTTGGGCGGGGCGGGGGGCGGCTCCGCGGCAGGATTCTGAGCGTCTCGGAACCGGTCCATTCCACACGCCCCCGCAGCCTGCGGTGCCCGCGTCGGCGGGCGCCTCGGGCTGCGGGGGAGCCGGATCCCTGTTCGCGGAGATCCGACCGCCTCTCAGGCCGCTCGGAGCGCACCCGCGATCTTGTCGAGGGCGGGCAGCTTGCGGATCGGGCCGATCGCCGCCAGCGTCGGCGTGCCCTGCAGCATCGCGGCCGCCGCGGCCCGGACATCCGCCACCGTGACGGCGTCGACCTTGTCGATCACCTCTCCGGCGGGGATCACCCGGCCCCAGGCCAGGATCTGGCGGGCGTTGCGCTCGATGCGCCCGCCCGGCGTCTCCAGCGCCGAGAGCAGCGAGACCTTGAGCTGCGCCTTGGCGCGGGCGATCTCGACGGCGTCGAGGTCGCGGGCCGCCCGGGCGGTGGCCGCCAGCGTCACGTCGACGAGTTCGGGCAGGTCCGCCCCGGCGGTGCCGGCGCCGATCCCGAACAGGCCGCAATCCGAGAAGGGCCAGTGGAAGGCCTGGATCTCGTAGGCGAGGCCGCGGGTCTCGCGCACCTCCTGCCAGAGCCGCGAGGTCAGGCCGCCGCCCAGCACCTGCGCGAACATGTGCAGCGCGTAGTAGCGGTCGTCCCGGAAGGAGAGGCCCGGCAGGCCGATCACCACGTTGGCCTGCTCGAGCTTGCGCGGCATCCGCCGCTCGCCGCCGCCGTAGACGCCCGGCACGGAGGCGGGGGCGGATTTGGCGGGCCGCCCCCCGAAATGGCGCTCGGCCGCCGCCACGATCGCCTCGTGGGTCACCGCCCCGGCGCCGGCGACGACGATGCGGTCCGGCGTGTATTCCCGGTCGAGATAGGCGCGGATGCCGGCCTCGTCGAAGCTCCGGATCGTCTCGGGCCGCCCGAGGATCGGCCGGCCGACCGGCTGGTCCGGGAAGGCGGCCTCCGTGAACGCGTCGTAGACCACGTCGTCGGGGGTGTCCTCGACGGCGGCGTATTCCTGCAGGATCACGCCCTTCTCCCGGGCGAGCTCGCCCGCGTCGAACACCGAATCGGTGAGGATGTCGCCGATCACGTCCAGGGCGAGGCCGGCATCCTCGCCCAGGACCCGGGCGGTGTAGCTCGTCCCCTCCGTGGAGGTGGCGGCGTTGATCTCGCCGCCGACATTCTCGATCTCCTCGGCGATCTTCTGCGCCGAGCGCGTCCGCGTCCCCTTGAACGCCATGTGCTCGATGAGGTGGGACAGGCCGGCCTCGTCGGCGCGCTCGTTGCGCGAGCCGGCCCCGACCCAGACGCCGAGGCTGGCGGTGGCGACCCCGGGCATCGGCTCGGTGACCACCGTGACGCCGTTGGGAAGCCGCGTGGTGCGCAGGGACGGCGAGGCGGCGTGCGTGGAGAAGTGCTGGTTCATCGACGGCTCGTCGCGCGGGGCGCCGGATGCGGCGCGGGTCCCCTCTCCCGTGCGGGAGAGGGACAGGGTGAGGGGTGCGACCTCTCCGGACGGTTCTCGACCCTCACCCCAACCCTCTCCCGCTCGGGAGAGGGGGCTCGTCGCGCGACTCGCGCCAAGCTCACGCCCCCCTCGTGATGCGGGCGCGCTCGCGGATGAGCGTCTCCAGAGCGGCCTGATCGTTGGCCACCCGGGTCAGGCGCTCGGGCCGGTCCATCAGGTCGGCGAGGTGCGGGGGCAGGGCGGGGCGCAGGCCGCCCGTGGCCTTGGCGACCGCATCCGGGAATTTGGCGGGATGCGCGGTGGCGAGCGCCACCACGGGGGTCGCCGGATCCTGCTCCAGGAGCCGCCGCCCGGCCCGCACGCCGATGGCGCTGTGGGGGTCGAGCACCACCCCGGTGGCAGCCTGGGTCAGGGCGATTTCTTCCATCACGTCAGGCTCCGGCACCGCGACGGCGTCGAAGTCCGAGCGGACCGTGGCGAGAACCTCGGGGCTCAGCGAGAACCCGCCGGACTGCTTCAGCCCCGCCATCAGCCGCGACAGGGAGGAGGAATCGCACCGCAGCGCCTCGAACAGCAG
>NZ_BACT01000560.1:0-11718 GCF_000333255.1 Methylobacterium sp. B1
TCCCCTTTTAAGTTCGGGTGACCACACCTAAATCCCAGGCCTCGGCCGCTTGACCAAGCGAGTTCCCAGCCGGAACCCCCGCGAAGCCCTGAGGCGGCGACCCCCGAATTCGGGGGAACCCCGCGCGACCTGCCGGTAGCCCGGAATCAGCACGCGGATGTCGTAGTGCGGCACCAGCGCCCGGGGCAGGGCGGCAGAGACCTCGCCGAGGCCGCCCGTCTTCAAGAAGTCGGCCATCTCGGGCGTGGCGTACAAGATGCGGCGGCGCAGCGAGGCCGGACGGGCCGGCACCGGTACGGATACGACGCCGTCCCCCTCGCCGGACGACCACTCGGCGAAGGAACCACCACGGCGCGTATCGAGCATCAGCATTGATCCTGGCCGGGCGGAATGCCCCGGTCTGGCAGACGATCGGGCAGGCACGGCTGTCGCGATCTCAACCACGGCTAATACTCCTCCGTCGCGACGGTTCCGCTGCGACGCACAAAATAGGCCACCGTGAGAATTAAGCTTCACTTACCTATGTGGCGTCGCAGCACGAAATCGTGGCGGCGCGGCGGATTTCGGCAGGCCGGGCGGCTTCCGGGATGGGGCGGCGTCGCCCCGACGTCGATGCACAGGGCCGCGCTGCAGCGGTACCGCCCTATCCCGAATCACGTTCTGCGCGCCTGGACCGTGTCCGGCTGGGGGCTTCGGCCCTGCCGTCTCTGCGAGCGGAGCGAGGCCATCCACCCCGCGCCCGACGGCCGACGGCGCGCAGCCCTGAGGCACCGCACCGCCGCGCGCGCGTGATGACGGTCGAGGGCCGCAGCAGCCAAAGGCTCCGGCCGCAAGCCATGTCGTGCCCCCGGCTCGGACCATGAGGCGCCGCCGGGCCGTTGGACCGGCGCCCGCGCCGAGGCGCCGCGCCCGGATGGGCGGATCCGGTCCGGCTCACCCGCCGCGGCGCAGGATCACCCCCTCGGCGGGTCCGAGCGCCAGGGTGAGGCCGACCGTCTCGCCCGCCCGCCCCGCACGGGTCGAGAGCAGCACGGTCCAGTCGCCCTCGGGCAGCGGCAGATCCTGCGACGCCGCGCCGAAGTTCAGGAGCACGCGCAGAACGGCATCGTCGGCGAAGCGCTCGTAGGCGAACACCGCGGCGATCCCCAGCGGCACCTCCCGGTAGCCGCCCACGGCGAGCGCCGCGTGGTCGCGGCGCAGGGCGAGCAGCCGCCGGTACAGGGTGAGCATCGAGCCCGGATCCGAGCGCTGGCTCTCGACGTTGCAGGCTGCCCAATCCTCCGCCAGCGGCAGCCAGGGTTCGGCCGTGGAGAAGCCGGCCTGGGGATTGTCGTCCCACTGCATCGGGGTGCGCGCCGGGTCGCGGCCGTGCCCGGGCTCGTTGTACTCCCAGGGATCGCGGGCGCGCTCCGGCGGGATCGGAACATGGCCGAGCCCGATCTCGTCGCCGTAATAGAGGGTCGGCGTGCCCCGCAGGGTCAGCAGCAGCATCGCGGCGATGCGGGCCTGCGCCTGCCCGACCCGGGCGGCGATGCGCGGCTGGTCGTGGTTGCCCAGCACCCAGTTGGGCCAGCCGCCCTCGGGCAGGGCCGCCTCGTAATCGGCCACGAGTTCGGCCACCGCGTCGGCCCGCCACGGGGTCTGGATCAGCTGGAAATTGAACGGCAGGTCGGCGCCGGTGAGGTCGGGGCCGTAATAAGCGACCAGCCGCTCCACCGGCAGGTAGATCTCCCCGATCAGGACGCGCTCGCCGTAGTCGCGCAGCACCGCCCGCATGCCGGCGATCACGTCGAAGATCTCGGGCCGGTCGGCGGAGTAGACCTGGGTGAAGCGGTTGATCTCCGGGGAACCCGGCGCGTAGTCGGGATTGGCCGGGTTGTCGCGGAACCCCGCATCCTTCATCAGGTGCCAGATCACGTCGACCCGGAACCCGTCGACCCCGCGCTCCAGCCAGAAGCGGAGCACGTCGTGCATGGCCGCCCGCACGGCGGGGTTGCGCCAGTTCAGGTCCGGCTGCTCCGCCAGGAAGGCGTGGTAGTAGTACTGGCCGGTGGCCTCGTCGCGCGTCAGGGCGGGCCGCCGAAAATCGACAGCCAGTTGTTGGGCGGCCCGCCGTCGGGGGCGGGATCGCGCCAGATGTACCAGTCGCGCTTCGGGCTCGTGCGCGACGACCGGCTCTCGGCGAACCACGGATGCGCGATCGAGGAATGGTTCGGCACGAAGTCGAGGATCACCTTCAGCCGGCGCCGATGGGCCTCCGCCACGAGGGCATCGAAGTCGACCAGCGTGCCGAACAGCGGATCGATCCCGCAGTAATCGGCCACGTCGTAGCCGAAATCCGCCATGGGCGAGGGATAGACGGGCGAGATCCAGACGGCGTCGACCCCGAGCCAGGCGAGGTAGTCCAGCCGCGCCGTGATGCCCGGCAGGTCGCCGACCCCGTCGCCGTTCGTGTCGTGAAAGGAGCGGGGATAGACCTGGTAGACGGTCCCGCGCTTCCACCAGACAGTGTCGGTCATGCTGCCCCTCCCGTTGGCGGCCCACGCTTAACCGCTGACCGGCGTGCTGGCGACCGGCGACGGATGCGCTTCGGGCGCGCTCCGGGCGCGTGCCGGGCGGGCGCCGGCGGGCGCGGATCGGCGCGCCCGACACGGAGCGCCCGTCGAGAACCGCGTCCCGGGCATGACCGTGAGCCGCATCGCCGGCGTGCATGACCTTCGCGCAGCGCCGTCGCGCAGATCTGTGCCTGGAATGTCACGCCGCCGCGCCATATGTCTCTCAGCGTACCCGCGGGCTCCGATCGAGCGGCGCTGCCACGACTTCGCCGGAAGCCGACCGCATCGTCGGATGCTTCGGGGCACGGATCGTCCGTCCGTTCATGCGGCGGCAATCCATCAAAAGAGATAATCCGCCCACGATACCCCCGGCGCTAGAATCCGGGGCGACGACTTTGGGGGACCCGCACGTGTTGAACGATGTTCTGACCCGGCCTGTGCCACAAGATGTCGCGCGCGACGAGCGCGCTCCCGAGGCTCCGGCCGCAGGCTCCTGGACCGCCCCGGTGCTGTCCGCAAGTGGTGACGCGGGGGTCGACCTGCGGGAGTCGATCCGCGCCAAGCTCACCTTCGCGCTGGGCCGCACGCCCGAGACCGCACGCCCGCGCGACTGGTTCGCGGCGACCGCCCTGGCCCTGCGCGAGCGGATCGTGGCGGCCGCCCTGGCCGCCGAGCGCAGCGTGCCGAACAAGCGCGTCTACTATCTGTCGCTGGAATTCCTCATCGGCCGGCTGATGTCGGACGCGATGAACAACCTGGGCCTGACCGAGACCACCCGCGCCGCCCTGCGGGAACTCGGGGTCGACCTCGACGCCGTGCAGGAGGCCGAGCCCGACGCGGCTCTGGGCAATGGCGGCCTCGGGCGGCTGGCCGCCTGCTTCATGGAGAGCATGGCGAGCATCGGCATCCCGGCCATGGGCTACGGGATCCGCTACGACCACGGCCTGTTCCGCCAGTCCTTCGAGGACGGCTGGCAGCGCGAGGCGCCGGAGACCTGGCTCGCCGAGGGCAATCCCTGGGAATTCGCCCGGCCCGAGGCGACCTATGCCATCGGCTTCGGCGGCACCGTGACCATGTCCTCCGCGGAGGAGGGGGTGATCCGGCGGCACTGGCAGCCGGCCGAGACCGTGCGGGCGGTGGCCCACGACGTGCCGGTGGTCGGCTGGCGCGGGCGCCACGTCAACGCCCTGCGCCTGTGGAAGGCCGAGGCCGGCGAGCCCGTGGACCTCGCCCGGTTCAACGGCGGCGATCATGTCGGCGCGGTGGCGGCGCGGATGCGCGCCGAGGCGATCTCCCGGGTGCTCTATCCGAGCGATTCCTCGGCCGAGGGCCAGGAGCTGCGCCTGCGCCAGGAATACTTCTTCACCGCGGCCTCGATCCAGGATCTCGTGGCCCGCCACGTGGCCGAGCGCGGCGACGTCCGGTCCCTGCCGGACCACGCCGCGATCCAGCTCAACGACACGCACCCGGCCATCGCGGTGCCGGAGCTGATGCGCGTCCTGATCGACGCGCACGGCCTCTCCTGGGAGGATGCGTGGCACGTCACCACGCACACGCTGCACTACACGAACCACACCCTCCTGCCCGAGGCGCTGGAGACCTGGCCGGTGGAGCTGATGGAGCGGCTGCTGCCGCGCCACATGCAGATCATCTACCTGATCAACTGGATGCATCTGGAGGAGCAGGCCAAGCACGCCCGCCAGGACACCGCCTCCGACAACGCCGCCTACCTCGCCTCGATCTCGCTGATCGACGAGTCGCACGGGCGGCGGGTGCGCATGGGTCATCTCGCCTTCCATGGCGCGCGCCGGGTCAACGGCGTCTCGGCGCTCCACACCGACCTGATGCGCTCGACGGTCTTCTCCGACCTGCACGCCCTCGACACGGACAAGATCGTCAACAAGACCAACGGCATCACCTTCCGCCGCTGGTTCCACAACGCCAATCCCGGCCTCACCCGGCTCGCCGTGGAGACGGTGGGCGCCGGCGTGCTGGACAATCCCGAGCTGCTGCGGGGCCTAGAAGCCCATGCCGAGGACCCGGTCTTCGTGGCGCGCTACGCCGCCGTGCGCCGGGAGCGCAAGGAGGCCCTGGCCGACCTCATCGCCGAGCGCACCGGCATCGACGTCGATCCGGCCGCGCTGTTCGACGTGCAGGTCAAGCGCATCCACGAGTACAAGCGCCAGCTTCTCAACATCCTCGAGACCGTGGCGCTCTATCAGGCGATCAAGGCCGAGCCGCACCGGGACTGGACGCCCCGGGTGAAGATCTTCGCCGGCAAGGCGGCGCCGAGCTACGTCCAGGCCAAGCTGATCATCAAGCTCGCCTGCGACGTCGCCAAGGCGGTCAACGACGATCCCGAGGTCGCGGGCCGGCTGAAGGTGGTGTTCCTGCCGAACTACTCGGTGAGCCTCGCCGAGGCGATCATCCCGGCCGCCGACCTGTCGGAGCAGATCTCCACCGCTGGGCTGGAGGCCTCGGGCACCGGCAACATGAAGTTCGCCCTCAACGGCGCGCTCACGGTGGGCACCCTCGACGGCGCCAACATCGAGATCCGCGACCATGTCGGGGCGGACAACATCTTCATCTTCGGCCTGGAGGCCGACGGGGTGAAGGCCCGGCAGGCCGAGCCGGACTACGCGGCCAAGGCGATCCAGGCCTCGCCGCGGCTGGCGGCGGCCCTCGACATGATCGCCGCGGGGCGGTTCTCGCCGGAGGAGCCAGGCCGGTTCCGGCCGCTCACCGACGACCTGCGCCGGCGCGACCAGTACCTGCTCACCGCCGATTTCGACGATTACTGGCGGGTACAGCGCGCCATCGACGCCGCATGGCGCGATCCGCGCGGCTGGTGGGCGAAGGCGATCCGCAACACCGCCCGCATGGCGTGGTTCTCCTCCGACCGGGCGATGCGCGAATACGCCGAGGAGATCTGGCGGGTCCGCCTGGGCTGAGCCGTCGGCCGCCCGACCCGCTCCCATGCGGAAGCGGGTCGGCGCGGGGCCTGCCCGCTCCGGAAGGCTCCGGCCCTCAGGCGGCGCGAACGCCGACCAGGAAGCGGTCCATCTCCGCCGACAGCCGCTCCGACTGGCGTGACAGGGCCGTGGCGGCCGCGAGCACGTGATCGGCCGCCACGCCCGTGCGCTCCGAGGCCTCGGCCACCCCGACGATGGTGCCGGTCACCGCCGTGGCACCCCGGGTCGCGTGGGCGATGTTGCGCACGATCTCCTGGGTCGCCGCGCCCTGCTCCTCCACGGCCGCGGCGATCGCGATCGCCACGCCGTTGATCTCGCGGATCCGGTCGATGATCCCGCCGATCGCGCCGACCGCGGAACCGGTCACGCCCTGGATCCGGCCGATCTGGGCGGCGATCCCGTCGGTCGCCTTGGCGGTCTTCTCGGCCAGGGCCTTCACCTCGGCCGCCACGACCGCGAAGCCGCGCCCGGCCTCGCCGGCGCGCGCCGCCTCGATGGTCGCGTTGAGCGCGAGCAGGTTGGTCTGCTCGGCGACGGACGCGATCAGCCGCACCACGTCGCCGATCTCGGAGGCCGCCTGCTGCAGTTCGGCCACGAGGCCGGCGGTCTGGTCGGCCTCGCCGACCGCCTGCTGCGCGAGGTCGGACGAGCCGCTCGCTTGATGGCCGATCGCCTGGATGGCGCTGCCGAGCCGCTCGGTCGAGGCCGCCACCGCGTTGATGTTGGCCGCCGCCGCCTCGGCCGCCGCCGCCACCGCGCCGGACTGGCTGGCCGTCTCCTGGGCGGTCGTCGTCATCTGGTGGGCGGTGCCCTCCAGTTCTCCCGCGGCCGACGAGACCTGCTCGACGATCCTGGCCACCGCCTCCTCGAAGGTCCGAGCGAGGTCCATCGTGGCCTCCTTGCGCACGGCGGCGGCTTCAGCGTCCGCCCGCCGTCGGCGCTCGGCCTCCGCGGCGGCGTTGCGGGCGACCATGGTCCTGATCGCCTCGACCGCCCGCCCGACCATCCCGATCTCGTCGCCGCGCTGCGCCTCGACGATCGCGGCCTCGACTTCGCCCTGCGCCATGCGCCGCAGGACGGCGACGAGGCGCTGCAGCGGCCGCGTCGCGCCGAAGACGACGATCACCGCGGAGAGGCTCATGGCGGCGAGCAGGCCCGCCAGGGCGGAGCCGATCAGGACCGTCCGCGCCTGCTCGGCCTCCTGCCGGGACGCGCGCCTCGCCTCGCGGAGGCGGGCCGTCGCCTGCGCCTCGTAATCCTGGGCCGCCCTGTCGAACTGCGCCCGGACCTCACGGCTCGCGACGACGCCGACCTGGATCGCCGCAGACCGGTCGTTCCGGAGGGCGAGGTAGTTGGAGCGGTCGAGCAGGTCGAAATAGTCCCGGGCGATCGCCCCGATCTGGCGCTGCATCGCCGCGATCTCCTCGCGCCGCGAGCCCTCGGCCAGCGTCTCGATGCCGTCGGCCACGGCCTTGACGTCCTCGTCGTAGCGCCTGCGAAAGAGCGGGAGGTCCCCTTCAGGGCGGCCGATGATCAAATTGCGATTCATGAGCGCGGCATCGACGAATTTTTCGCGAACTTTCGCGAATATCTCGAGCCTAGCGAAATAATAATCGACCAGATATATGTTTCTTTCCTCCATATATTTGAGACCCACAATCGAATAAAATACGACCCCCGTAGTGACGATCACCATGAACACGATGGGCACGGACATTTTTACATGCAGGCTTGCATTCCGTAGAAACCGCATATCATCCGATCCCCTCATGATTTCAAAATATCCCTTAGCATAAGACCGCGGCAGAGATCCACGCGCCGCCACGATCGTCTGGCGACGACAGATCACTCGAAGAATGAAACGAATATTTGTTCATATGCAAATACTGATAATATCGAAAAAATACATCAGCGCCATTGAACCGATCGAGCGGTGTGGGCGCGCGTCCGGGAGCGCCTGGCCGATCCGGGTCGGGGATGGAGCGGTCTCGCCGGCGGGCGCGGGCGGGCGCCGTGAGGCCCGGCGTCTCCTTCGCGCCCGGCCCGGGCCGGAATCTCAGGCCCCGCGGACGAGGCCGAACCGCGGCCCGAGGCGGCGCAGGCCGCGCCGCAGCCGGTGCAGCAGGCGCGCGGCGCGCTGGGCGAGGCTCAGCCTGCGCCGGCAGACGACATGCGACACGCGCCCGATCCGCGGGCCCGGATCCGGCGCCCCCTTGCGCAGGGCGATGTCCGGCCGCTCCGCCGATTGCGCGATCGTCAGCGCGCGCGCCGCCGGCAGGGTGACGCTGCGGAACATCGAGCGCGTGTAGTAGGAGAACTCGTCGTAGGCGACGAGATCGTGCCCCCGTCCCTTCGCCGGGTCCTGGACCGTCAGCGTGCCCGCCTGGGGGCCGTAGGTCACGAGGAGACCGATCACGTCGCGGGGCCGCCCGAGGGGGACGGTGACGCGGGTGCCCTCGGGAATCTCCAGGAAGTCCAGCGGGATGCCGTTGCGGCGCAGGGCGAACCCGCAGGTCAGGCCGGGGAGGGCGCGCAGCGGCACGGCCTCGAACCGGCCCGGCAGGGTCCGGAACCGGTCGATATAGGCGCGGCCCGGGGGCGGCGCGCGCAGGAAGCTGTAGACCAGGGTGCCGTAGAGGTCGGCGCCCACCGGCGTGACGTGGGTTGCATCCGTCAGGAGGTAGGTGATGTCGCCCGCGCCCGCGGCCGCCACCGGGGCGGCGATGTCGAGATAGGGGATCCCGTAGAGGGCGCGGTACTCCGCCAGCAGGCCGGCGACGGGCTCGGCCGCGTAGTCGACGCCGCCCTGGTGGAGGTTGAGGAAGGCGACGGGCAGGTCCCGCCGGGCGGTCGCCGCGAGGATGTCGTCGAGATAGGCCCGCATCGTCGCGCCGTCGAAGTAGCGGACGTTGCCGGTGAACAGCTCGAGGAGGACGCAGTCGCAGGGGAGCGCGTCCAGGATCTCGTCGATCAGGGCGGCGATGGAGGGCAGGGAATGGCCGCCCCAGCCACTGCGGAGGAAGGTGACCGGACGCCCCTCGGCCTCGGCCAGGGCGTTGGCCCGCTCGACATAGCCCGGCAGCTCCGTGACGCTGTAGCCGAGGCAGAGGACGCGGACCATCGGGGCTCGGATCGGGCTCAGGATCGGCCCCGTGCGGCCGGCCCGGCGCCGGTAGCAGCCGGACGCCGCCGCGTCGAGGCGACGGCGGTCAGTCGATCACGATCGGGTAGCAGCGGGCGCCCACCGCGGCGGCGAGCACCTGCACGGCGCCGACCGTCGAGACGTCGCCCGCCACGTGGACCACGTCGGTGGCGCGCAGGCTCGGCAGGTGGGCGCTGAGCGGGCCGGAGCGCACGTCCGGCGGCCGCTGGCGGCCGCGATCGGCGCAGAGCACGATCCGGCCGACGCCGGTGCGGCGCAGCCAGTCCAGGCTCTCGCGCATGTAGAGGTCCAGGGCGTCGCGGGCGCCGACGGCCAGGGCCATCTCGCGGGCGGGTTCGACGTAGCGGGCCGCCCGGGCGATCGCCCAGATCGCGCCGAAGCCGGCGCCGGCCGCCACCAGCACGAGGCGCCCGCCCCCGGGGCGGTACTGCCCCCGGCCGACCGGCCCCTTGAGGCGCACCGGCTGGTCGAGGCGGAGCGCGTCGAGCGGATCGCCCTCGGGGTCGCGGGCGACGTGGAACACCACGTCGTTGATCTCGGTCGTGCCGTCGACCCGCAGGGTCGGGGACAGCGTCAGGGTGGGCAGCCCCGCGAAGGTCACCAGCGCCTGGTGGCCCGGCTCGCCGGTGGGGCGCCGGGTCAGGGTCGCGACGACCTCGAGGATTCCGGGGCTGAGCCGGCGGATTTCCGTGACCGTGCCCTTGCGGACGGCCACGGGCGGCGGCGCCGCCGCCTCCTGGCCCTGGATCGGGGCGCCGGGAAGGGCCGGGCGCAGGGCCTCGGCCCTGGCCCGGCGGGCCGGATGACGGCGACCGGACGGTGCGGCGCTGCCCTGAGCGAGGCCCTGGCCGGCGAGCAGGTTGCCGGGCTGTGCCTGGAGCGGGGCGATCATGCCCTCGGCCAGCGCGGCCTCCAGCGGCGTATCGCCGGTCGAGACACGCACCGACCGACCGTTGACGACGAGCGAGCAGCGCGCCCCCATGGCTCTCCCCCGCATGCGCTTGTGACGGATCAGCGGGCGCGGATCAGGAGCGAGTCGACCAGGGCCGCCCAGCGCTCGCGGGTCGCGCGGACATCGTCGGTCGGGGCCGAGTCGGTGAGGAGCTGGCGCTGCGCCCGCAGCGACTCGACCTCCTGCCGCTGGGCCCGCAGCACCGCCTTCATCACCTGCAGCTCGGTCTCGAGGCGGGCGATCTCGTCGGCCTCGTCCAGCGCATCCGACGGATCGTCGAAGGCCTCGGGGGATGGATCGGCATGGCGGGGATCGCGGAGCGGCATCCGGGTCCGGGCCTGCTGCTCCAGCCGGACCGGCCGGGCCATCAGGCGGCGCACGAGGTCGGAGCCCCCTGCCTGCTGGTAACGCCGTGCCGCCTCGGCCATCCGACCATCCCCTTCCCGGGCGCTGAAGGGCCCGTCCATCCACAGGAGCTTGGTCGAACATGGTTAAGGGTGGCTTAAGCTGATCGGCGGCTTTCGCCGTTTCGGCCTTCAGGCCGCGTCCGCCTGCTGAATCGCGCGGGCGGCCAGCGCGTCGGTCTCGGTCCGGGCCTCCCGGACCTCCGGGGTGAAGTCCGCGCCGAGGCCCTGTTCCAGGGGCCACGGCAGTGCCGCGCCCACCGGCGCGCAGGGGGCGTCCTGCGTGTCGGCCACGGGCCTTGCGTCCGAAGCCTGGAGCGCCGGCGCCCCGGTCTCCGGATGGTTCGGGCGGGCCCCCCGCCGGCCCGAGCATGGCCGTCGGCATCTGCTCGGTCCTGTCCGCGGGGAAGCAGGGATGCGCCTGCGGGGCGACCTCGAACAGGCGGCCTCAGGGCAGGTCGGCCGTCCCGGCGATGGGCCGCACCTTCGCGAAGCCGGCCCGCACGAGCCTGACGTGGTCCGGAGGCATCGCATCCCCGGCCGCGATGGTGTCGGTGGCGGGCAGCACACCTGTCGGCCCCGCAGGAGAGATCTCAGGCCGCCTCAGGCGCCGCGCCGACGATCTGGCGGGCCTGCAGCATGGTCATCGGCTCGCCGAAGGCGGGGCCCAGCGCGTATTCGCAGCCGAGCCCGGCCAGCGCCTGGGCGTCGGCTTCCGATTCGCAGCCCTCCGCCACGATGGCGAGGTTCAACTCGCTCGCCATGCGGACGATGGAGCGCAGGATCGCGGTCTGCCCGGTGCCGATCTGGCGCACGAAGGTCGCGTCGACCTTGATCGTGTCGAAGGGGAAGCGCTGGAGATAGGAGAGCGCCGAGTAGCCGGTGCCGAAATCCGACAGGCACAGGCCGGCGCCGAGGTCGTGGATCCGGGCCAGCATCTGCGCGGCGTATTCCGGATTCTCCATCACGAGGCTCTCGCTGAATTCCAGCTTGAGCGAGCCGGGCAGGGCCCCGGAGCGGGCCAGCACGGTCTTCACATCGTGCAGGAAGTCATGGCGCATGAGCTGGCTGGAGGACAGGTTGCAAGCCTCGAACATCGTCGGCTCGACCTATCGGGAGCGCTGCCAGGCGGCGAGTTCCAGCGCGGTGGGCTCCACGGCGAAGATGCCGAGATTGACCACCAGGCCATATCTCCTCTGATCAGCGGCATGAACGTCTAGGACGTGCATTCTCCCGAGCTTCGGTATGGTCACATCTAAGGGAGGTCTCGAATCCCGCCATCGTGCTACCCTCAAGGCAGACCACTCGCATGAATATCAACCGCAATTCGTTGCGCTCAATCGCATTGGGCAGATCGGTCTCAATTATCAAACGTGCAGAGCATTCTCTGCAAATATGAGCGCGCAATACCTCTATGCATCCGCGGCCGTTGCTCTTGGACTGGATCATGGGGATTTCGGCGCTCTTGAACATCTCGTCAGAGCTTAATGTTGGTTCCGGCCTCTTAGAGTGGCCATCCCGATCAACACGATCAGAAATATCTCCCCGTCCCCGTACGTGATCATGGTGACGATCATCCGGAGGATCATCTCGTTCAACGACAAGATCCTGACGGTCTCGCGCTCCCACATGATCATCACCGAGAACTCGTCGACCGCGACCCTGCACATGA
>NZ_BACT01000559.1:0-1818 GCF_000333255.1 Methylobacterium sp. B1
GCTCGGCTCAGTGGACATGGGCTGGATGCACGACACCCTGCATTTCATGCAGGAGGATCCGATCCACCGCCGCTACCACCACCACAACCTGACCTTCGGGCTGCTTTACGCCTTCTCGGAGAATTTCGTCCTGCCGCTCTCCCACGACGAGGTCGTGCACGGGAAGGGCTCGCTGCTCGGCAAGATGCCGGGCGACCGCTGGCAGAAATTCGCGAACCTCCGGGCCTATTACGGCTTCATGTGGGGGCATCCCGGCAAGAAGCTGCTGTTCATGGGCGGCGAGTTCGGCCAGGAGCGGGAGTGGAACCACGACACCAGCCTGGACTGGCACCACCTCGACGACCCGCTGCACAAGGGCGTGCAGAGCGTGGTGCGCGATCTCAACCGGCTCTACGTCTCGACGCCGGCCCTCTACAGCCGTGATGTCGAGCATACCGGCTTCCAGTGGCTGGTGGCGGACGATCAGGACAACAGCGTGATCGCCTGGGCCCGCAAGGGCGCCAAGCCCGGCGAGGTGGCGATCGTGGTCTCGAACTTCACGCCCGTGCCGCGCGAGGGCTACCGGATCGGCGTGCCCGCGGCGGGGTTCTATCGCGAGGCGTTCAACTCGGATGCCGGCGTGTATGGCGGGTCCAACCTGGGCAACCAGGGCGGCCGCCGCACCGAGGATCAGGCGAGCCACGGCCAGGGGCAGAGCCTGTCGCTGACCCTGCCGCCGCTCGCCACGATGATCTTCCTGCTGGAAGGGTGAGCGGAGACTCCCTCCCCCCTCTGGGGGGAGGGGGTTGAGGCGGCTGCGTCCGCGAGAAGGCCCTACGCGGCCCGCCAGCGCAGCGCGGTGCTGTTGCCGATGGCCCGGCCGTAGAGCCCGGCATAATTGTCGGCGGCCTGATCCCAGCCGAAGCGGGCCGCCATGGCCCGCCGCCGCATGGCGTTGAGGCGCTTCTTCTGGCCGAAGGCCTCCAGCGCCCGGCGGACCGCCGCCCCGAAGGACGCGGCCGAGGCCTCCGCGAAGGTGAAGCCCGTCACCCCGTCCTCGACCGTGTCGGCGAGGCCCCCGGTGCGGCGCACGATCGGCAGGGAGCCGAAGCGCTGCGCGTACATCTGGGCCAGCCCGCAGGGCTCGAAGCGCGAGGGCATCAGCAGGAAGTCGCTGCCCGCGAACATCCGCCGGGCCTGCGCCTCCTCGAAGCCGACATGCACGCCGACCGCCTCGGGATGGCGCTTGGCCAAGCCCCGGAGCGCCTGCTCGAACCGGCCCTCGCCCTGGCCGATCACCACGAGCTGGCCGCCCTCGGCCACGATCGCCTCGGCGGCCTGCAGGCTCAGGTCGATGCCCTTCTGGTGGACGAGGCGCGACACGATGGCGAAGAGCGGCCCGCGGGAAACCGCGAGGCCGAATTGCTGGCGTACCGCCTCGGCATTGGCCCGCTTGCCCTTCCAGTCGTCGATCTCGAAGCGCGTGGCGAGGTGCGGGTCGGTGCTCGGGTCCCAGGTCTCGTCGATGCCGTTGAGGATGCCGGCGAGCCGGCCCTGACCGGCGCGGGTGCGCAGCAGCCCGTCGAGGCCGCAGCCCAACTCGGGGGTCTGGATCTCCCGCGCGTAGGTCTCGCTCACCGTGGTGACCTGCGAGGCGTAGAAGATGCCGGCCTTCAGGAAGGACAGCTGCCCGTAGAACTCGGCGCCGTCGACCTGGAGGGCGCCTCCGGCACGCCGAGCCGGGGCAGGGCGTCCCGGGGGGAACAGGCCTTGATAGGCGAGGTTGTGGATCGTCAGCACGCTCGGCACCCGCGGGCCGCGCCCAGCGAGATAGGCCGG
>NZ_BACT01000558.1:0-13231 GCF_000333255.1 Methylobacterium sp. B1
ATATGAGCGGGCCGGGGTTTGTCCGTGAGCGCGAGGTTTTTTGATCCGTCGCGCAGGGCGACCGATCCTCGAATTGGTTACCGCGGCATTCACTGTTTTCGGCCGCGAAGATCGGCATCCGAACTCATTTTCGGCGTCGGCGGCCGCCTGTCGGGCTCCAGCCCGGGACGGCTCACCGGTGCCGTCTGCCGGGTCCGGGCACGGCGTGCGGGATCTGCTCCGCCCGACGACGTCCCGCAGCCGACAGCCCTCTTCCCCCATCCCGGTGTCGCGGGGATCGATCCGTGCAGACTCTGTTCTCAACCGCCGGTCTTCCAGCGCAGGACAGCGTCCGACGGTGACGGGAGATCATCTCCGCCCCCCTCATGACGGTTGAGCTTCGGACGCTCCAAGCAAAGCCCTTTGCGGCCAAGCGGGAACGCGCGGAGATCCGCTCCCTCGTCGTAGTCGATCGTCAGCCGCTGGTGGTGATGACGGAGACGGACAGTCGCCGGATCCTGGATGTGCCGCGCGACCGTCTGGAGCGCGGCTCGGACCGGCCCGGCTCTACACGGCCCTGACCGTCGGCGCCGATCGCGCATCCGCAAGCCTGGCAATGAGCGTCTTCAGCGAGCTGATCCGTGTCCGCGACCGTCTCGGGGCAGCCGCAGCCGCGCGCATGACGGAGATCGGCATCGACTTGATCATCGCCGGTCTCTCGGAGCGGCTGGCCCGGGAGGTGCCCCAGCCCGTCAACGGCAGCGTCGTGGTCCAGCGCGCCGAGGCTCATCTGAAAACCGCCGCCCGGCGGCTGGCCGATCCGGCCTGCTCGCACCTGTCGATCGGCCTGATCGCCTGTGGCTGCGGCTTCGCCGGCCAAGCCCACTTCGCCCGCCGCTTCAAGGGGCGCTACGAGGCAGCGCCCCGCGCGTATCGGCAGGCGGCCCTGGTGGGCGTCCCGTAGCCCGTCGGCCCGGGACGCCCGATGCGGCCGGATCAGGCCGCCCTGTCGCTCCGGCGCAGGCTCGCCGGCATGGCGAAGAGCGCGAGCCCGGCGGCGACGAGGCAGAGCACCCCGATGCCGTACAGGGCCGGCGTCGTCGAGCCGGTCAGATCCTTCACCCAGCCGACCATCACCGGGCTGACGATGCCGCCGAACTGGCCCAGCGTGTTGATCAGCGCGATCCCGCCCGCCGCGCCGACGCCGGTGACGAGCTTGGCCGGCAGCGTCCAGAAGGTCGGGATCGAGGCGACGATGCCGGCGCCCAGCAGGGCCAGGGCGAACATCAGCGGCACGATGTGCTTGTCGAACAGGCCGGCGCCGAAGAAGCCGAGCGCCGCCGTGATGGCGAGACCCGCGACGAATTTCGGCCGCTCGCCAGAGGCGTCGGAGAGACGCCCGATCACGACCATGCTGATCGCGCCGCAGATGTAGGGAATCGCCGTGAGGAAGCCCACCGAGGCCGCCTGGCCGCCGCTCGCGGTCTTGATCAGGTCCGGCCCCCAGAAGTTGAGGCCATACGAGCCGATCTGGAGCAGGAAGTAGATCAGCGCGATCATCAGGAAGCCCGGCTGCCGAATCGCCCCGAGGAGCGAATGGTCGCCGATCTCGCGGTTGTGGTGGGCGATGCGGCTGGACAGGAGCGCCTTCTCGGGCTCCGAGAGCCAGCGGGCGTCGGCGATCCGGTCGTCGAGGCGCGTCAGCACGAGCAGGCCGAGGACGAGGCAGGGCAGGCCGCCCGCCAGGAACAGCCATTGCCAGCCGGCGAGGCCGCCGACGCCGTTGAGGCCGCCGAGGATGAGGCCCGCCACCGGCGCGCCGAAGATGCCCGAGAAGGCCGAGGCCACGAACATGAAGCTGGTGATCCGCCCGCGATGCGAGGCCGGGAACCACAGGGTCAGGTAGTAGAGGATGCCCGGCGCGAAACCCGCCTCCATGGCGCCGATCACGAAGCGCAGGGCGTAGAAGTGCCACTCGCTGCGGATGAAGATCATCAGCGCGGTGGCGATGCCCCAGGAGATCATGATCCGGGCGATCCAGCGGCGCGCCCCGACCCGGTACAGCATCAGGTTCGAGGGCACCTCGAAGATCACGTAGCCGACGACGAACATGCTCGCGCCGAGCCCGTAGGCGACGTTGCTGAAGCCGAGGTCGCTCTGGAGCTGGAACTTGGCGAAGCTGATGTTGATGCGGTCGAAGAACGCGAACATGTAGCAGATCATGATCAGCGGCATGAGCCGCCACGCGACCTTGCGGACGACGCTCGTCTCCGTCACCGCACCGGCCTCGACGGCGGCCGGCGAACCCGACAGGGCTGCGGTCATGGTTTCCTCCGTGTTGTTGTTTTCGGACACGTGGTGGGGGGCGCCGCCTTCGGACGGGCGGCTTGCCCCGGGTGAGCTCAGAGCCTGTTCGACTGGGCTCCTCCAACCCGCGCCCTCATCCTGAGGTGCGGCGAAGCCGTCTCGAAGGAGCCCTCCGGTCCGAAGCGCGATGCCTGAAGACCTCCTTCGAGGCCTCCGCTGTGCTCCGGCACCTCAGGATGAGGGCGCGACCAGGATCTCCCTCGCGTGGCGCGGGATCGCGGCCGCAGGGTCAACGCACTCTCAGGCGGCCTTGGCCGGTGCCGGGTGGAGATCGCAGGGGCGTCCAGCCTTGGCGACCTGGCCGGGCACGTCGTGGCCGACGAGGCGAGGCAGATCCCGCGACAGGCCGATCAGCGCCGGAAGGTCGAGGCCCGTCGGCACGCCCATCTCGTGGGCCATGCTTACGAGGTCCTCGGTGCAGATGTTGCCGGTGGCGCCGGGCGCGAACGGGCAGCCGCCGAGGCCCCCGAGCGCCGCGTCGAAGCGGCGGGCGCCCGCATCGTAGGCAGCCAGCACGTTGGCGAGGCCGAGGCCGCGGGTGTTGTGGAAATGAAGCGTCAGGCGCCCGGGGCCGACCAGCGGCAGGACCCGCGCGACGAGGCGGCCCACCTGCCGGGGATTGGCCATGCCGGTGGTGTCGGCCAGCGTCACCCCGTCGATGCCGAGGGACAGGTAGCGCTCCACTTGCGCGACGACCTTGTCGACCGGCTGGTCGCCCTCGAACGGGCAGCCGAAGGCGGTCGCCACCGTGGCGTTGGTGCTGACCGGGGCGCCGCGCACCGAATCCATGATCCGGGCGAAGCCGGCGATCGAGTCGGCCGGGCTCATGCCCATGTTGGCGCGGTTGTGGGTCTCGCTCACCGAGGCGACGAGGTTGATCTCGTCGACCTTGGCGGCGAGCGCCCGCTCGGCGCCCTTCGGGTTCGGCACCAGGGCGACGTAAACGGTCCCGGGCCGGCGCCGAATCCCGGAAAAGACCTCGGCTGCGTCGGCGAGCGCCGGCACGGCCTTCGGCGAGACGAAGGAGGAGACCTCGATCCGGCTGAAGCCGGCCGCCGCCAGGGCGTCGATCAGGCGAATCTTCTCCGCCGTCGGCACGAAGACCGGCTCGATCTGGAAGCCGTCGCGGGTGGCGACCTCCTGGACGATCAGCGTGTCGCCGCTCATGCCACGGCTCCCTTCTCGCGCAGCGCGGCGATGCGCGCCGGGTCGAGACCGAGCTCGGCGAGCACGGAATCGGTGTGGGCGCCCAGCGCCGGCCCCTGCCATCGGACCTCGCCGGGCGTGTCGGAGAGCTTCGGCACGATGCCGGGCATCTTCACCGCGGTCCCGCCGGGCAGTTCCGCCTGCAGGATCATGTCGCGCGCCTGGTAGTGCGGATCGGCCACGATGTCGGCCACCGAGTAGATCCGGCCGGCCGGCACGTCGGCGGCGTCGAGGACGGCGAGCGCCTCCTCGACGGTCTTGGTCTTCGACCAGTCGGCGATGGTGCCGTCGAGCATCGCGGATTGCTGCGAGCGGCCCTCGTTGTTGCGGAGCGCCGGGTCGTCGGCGAGGTCGGGCCGGCCGATCGCCGTCATCAGGCGGCGGAAGATCGGGTCGCTGTTGCCGGCGATGACCACGTAGCCGCCGTCCCGCGTCGGATAGGTGTTCGACGGGGTGATGCCCGGCAGGGCGCCGCCGGTGCGGGTGCGGACCTCGCCCAGCAGGTCGTATTCGGGAACGAGGCTCTCCATCACGTTGAACACGCTCTCGACGAGCGAGACGTCGATGACCTGGCCCGCGCCCTGTCCGGTCTTGACCCGCAGCAGGGCCATCAGCGCGCCGATGACGCCGTGGAGCGAGGCCAGGGTGTCGCCGATGCTGACGCCGACCCGCGCCGGCGGAGCCTCCGGGCTGCCGGTGGTGAAGCGGATGCCGCCCATCGACTCGCCGATGGCGCCGAAGCCGGGCCGGTCGCGGTAGGGCCCGGTCTGGCCGTAGCCCGAGATGCGGACCATCACGAGGTTGGGGTTGAGCGCCGAGAGCACGTCCCAGCCCAGCCCGAGCTTTTCCAGACCGCCGGGCCGAAAGTTCTCGACCACGACATCGGCGCTCTTGGCGAGCTGCTTGACGATGTCGAGGCCATCCGGAGACTTCAGATTGACCGCGATCGACTTCTTGTTGCGCGACTGCAGGTACCACCAGAGCGAGGTGCCCTCGTGCATCTTGCGCCACTTCCGGAGGGGATCACCCTCACCCGGGGGTTCGACCTTGATGACCTCCGCGCCGAATTCGGCCATCAGCCGCGTGGCGAAGGGCGCGGCGATCAGCTGACCAAGCTCGAGAACGCGGATACCGCTGAGCGGACCGGACACGGCTTTCCTCCATCTTTGGTTGCCTGGAAAATACGGCCGTTCCCGCCGCGAAGTCCAAACGCCATGCAACATCGTGCGTTCGCGAGCGGAGAACGCAGACTCAGCGCCCGGCGGCCCGGAGATGGTCCAAGAGGAGCGCCGCCGCCGGGGATACCGGTCCGGGCCGGACCACGAGGCGCAGCGTGCGCGCCGCCCAGGGATCGGTGAGCGGCACCGCGGCGAGCCGCATCGGCGGTCCGAGCAGGGCGTAGACATGTTCCGGGACGGTCCCGAGACCAAGGCCGACCTGCGCCATCCGGCAGATGGCGTCGAAGCTCGGGACGTGCATGCGCAGACGCAGGGGCCGGCCGAGGCGCCGGGCCTCGTCGCGCAGGGCGGCGTAGATCGAACTCTCCGCGTGCAGCCCGACATGGTCGTAGTCGAGGGTATCGGCCAGGGCGACGGCGCCGCGGCGGCTCAACGGATGCCCGACGGGCATCACCAGGACGAGGCGGTCGCTCCGGTACGGGTAGGCGGTGAGGCTGCGGGTGTCGGTGTTGTCGGCACAGAGGCCGAGATCGGCGAGTCCCTCCTCGACGCCGGCCACGACGCCGCCGCTCGGGCGCTCCTCGAGGTCGACCCGGATCCCGGCCTGCGCCGCCAGGAAGGCCTGCAGGTCCTCGGGCAGGAATTCCACGATGGCCGAGAGGTTGGCGAGCACCCGCACGAAGCCGCGCACGCCCCGGGCGTGCTCGGCGAGTTCCAGGGCGATCTGCTCGGCGCTCGCCAGCATCCGGCGGGTGTGGTGCAGCAGGGTCTCGCCCGCCGGCGTGAGCCGCATGCCGCGCGGCTCGCGGGTGAGCAGGGTGCAGCCCAGCGCGTGCTCCAGCTCGGCGAGGCGCTTGCTCACCGCCGAGGGCGCGATCGCCGCCCGGCGGGCCGCGCCGTTCAGGGTCCCCTCTGCGCAGATGGCCGCGAACAGCCGGAGGGTCTTCAGGTCGAGGCGGCTGAGGGTTGCGGCCGCGGGCAGGTCGGCGGACATCCGGTGACGGTTCGGTCAGGCGTGCCGTCAGTCGCGGGATCCGACCGGCTGGCCGTAGGTGCCGAGACCGGCCTTGGCCCCCTCCCGGTTGACGAGGCCGAGCCGCAGCACCGCCTGTTCCAGGTAGTCGATCGCGTCGACGAGATGGGCGCGCGCTTGGGCGATGCTCTCCTCGCCCTCCTCGACCGGCGTCTCGGCAAGCTTCACCGCGGCGATCAGGACCCGGTCGCGTTCGTCCTCGATCCGTGGGTCGCGGGCGAGGTGGCCGCGGACCCGGGCGTCGAACGCCTCGATGATCGACCAGGGCAGCGCATCCTTGCCGGAGGGCGCCCGGTACGCCAGGGCGTGGCGCCGCGCGGCGGCGCTGGCGGCCCGGACATGATCGGCGAGTGCTGCATCCATTCCCGGTCTCCGCGGCGCCGCGCCGATGGGTCCACCCGATGATCGACCCAATGATCGACCCAATGATCGACCCAATGATCGACCCGAGGGTCCGAACGTGCGCCGACCCGGTCCGTTGCCGACGCCCTTACCGGGCAACACCACAATCCTACAAGGCCGAGGACGCGGGGACCTTACCTTGGCGGTTCCGGCGCTTATCTCTCGTGTTCGTGATCAAGCGGCCGAGTCTCGGCCGGCAGATGGGGGACGATATGGGAACGACGCTGACGGCCGGTGCGGGGCGCCGGACATCGCCTGCGGCGCGCCTTTTCGGCGTGCTCTCGGTGATCCTGGTGGCCGCGGGCCTCTCCGGCTGCGGGGCCGTCAACCGGGTGCCGACGCTGCAGGAGCAGGCCAAATCCGCCTGGAGCGAGGTGCAGAACCAGTACCAGCGCCGGGCCGACCTGATCCCCAACCTCGTCGAGACCGTGAAGGGCTACGCCCAGCAGGAGAAGGACGTGCTGATCGGGGTCACCGAGGCCCGCGCCAAGGCCTCCAGCGTGAAGGTCGACGCCTCCACGGTCAGCGATCCGCAGAAGTTCAAGGAGTATCAGGACGCCCAGAACCAGCTCTCTGGGGCGCTCGGCCGCCTGCTGGTGACGGTGGAGAAGTATCCCGACCTCAAGTCGAACCAGAACTTCCTCGCCCTGCAATCCCAGCTCGAGGGCACGGAGAACCGCATCGCGGTGGCGCGGCGCGACTACATCACCGCCGTCCAGGCCTACAACACCGAGGTGCGCACGATCCCGGGCCGCTGGATCGCGGCGATCCTGTATCCCGACGCCAAGCCGATGGAGACCTTCACGGCGACGCCGAACGCCGACCGGCCGCCGAACGTGAAGTTCTAGGGTGCGGCACAGGGGGCGGACCATGGGGCGGACCATGGGTCGGACCATGCCCGTCCGGGCGCGCCTCGCCCTGTCGCTCGCCGTCCTGGCAGCCTGCCTGACGGTCTCCGCGATCGGGGCGTGGGCGGCCGAGCTGACCTTCCCGGCGCTGACCGGCCGCGTGGTCGACGCGGCCGGCATCCTCACCCCGGAGCAGCGCGGCACGCTCGACGCCAAGCTGAAGGCGCACGAGGACAAGACCTCGGACCAAGTGGTCGTTGCAACGGTTCCGAACCTGCAGGGCACGACCGTCGAGGATTACGCCAACCGCCTGTTCCGGGACTGGAAGCTCGGGCAGGCCAAGACCAACAACGGCGTCCTGCTGCTCGTGGCGCCGAGCGAGCGGAAGGTCCGGATCGAGGTCGGCTACGGCCTGGAGGGGGCGCTGACCGACGCCCTGTCCAAGGTCATCATCGCCAGCGCCATCACCCCGCGCTTCAAGACCGGCGATTATTTCGGCGGCCTCAATGCCGGCGTCGACGGCATCCTGTCGATCCTGTCGGGCGACGCGCAGGAATGGCAACGCAAGCCGCAGGTGCGGGCCGACGAGGTCGATCCCGCCCAGGTCGCGGTCTTCATCGCCCTGTTCCTGATCGTGCTCTTCGTCGCTTGGCGCATGAGCCGGAGCGGAAGGATGGGGCGGGGCGGCGGCCTCGTCATCCTGCCGGGCCCCGGCTCGGGCGGATGGGGCGGCGGCTTCTCGGACAGCGGATCGTCGGGGGGCTTCGACGGTGGTTTTTCCGGCGGCGGCGGCTCGTCGGGCGGCGGAGGAGCCTCCGGTGACTGGTAGACGCGCGGATGTTCTGACGTCGGAGGCGCGGGCGCGACTCGCCCGCGCGGTGGCCCGGGCGGAAGCCGGGACATCCGGCGAGATCGTCGTGATGGTCAGCCGGCGCGCCGGCGCCTATCGCTCCGTGATCCTGCTCGCGACCCTGGCGGCGGCGCTGCTCCTGCCCTGGCCGCTGATCGCCCTGACGGCCTGGAGCGCAGCGTCGATCCTGCTGGCGCAGGCGGCCCTCGTGGCCGCGATCCTTGTCGCAAGCCAGAACGAGCGGCTGCGCATGGCCCTCGTGCCGCGCCAGCTGCGCCGGGCCCGCGCCCGGGAGGCCGCCCGCCGGGCCTTCTGGTCCCGAGGCCTGAGCCTGACACGCCGCCGCACCGGCGTACTGCTCTACCTGTCGCTCGCCGAGCGGCACGCGGAGATCGTCACCGATCTCGGCGTCCTCCGGGAGATCCCGCCCACCGCCTGGGACGGGATCCTCGCCGAGCTGGTCCCGGCCCTCGGTCGCGGCGCCGTCGAGGATGGCCTGACGGCGGCGGTCGAGCGTGTCGGCGCCTGCCTGGCGGAACATCTCCCCGCGGAGCCCGGCGACCCGGACGAGTTGCCGAACCGGGTGGTCGTGGTCGACTGACGGCTTTCCGGTCCGCCGAGGATGGCCGCCACGGCCGGTGCGCCCCTGCCTTGGACAGGCCGCGCGCGCCTCGTGGCATCCGACATTCGGATCTTGCGCGGTTGTTCGGCCGGGTGCGATGGTGCGGTGCCGCACGAAGCACCCTCCGGTTGTGTAACTGCGCAGGCCCGGCTGCGATTCCCCCTGTGAGTCCGGCGCGTCGGGGGCCACGGGGCCGCTGCGCATGAAGGCGCCGGCACCCTGATCCGAAGCGCCGCCGGCTCGACCGGCTGCGCTCGAAGAGGCCGTGATGAAGATCCTGATCGCCGCGACGCCGCTCACCGGCCACGTGAACCCGCTCCTCGCCATCGGGCGGACGGCTGCCACCCGGGGGGACGACGTCCTCGTTCTCACCGACCCGGCCTTCCGGCCGAAGGTGGAGGCGGCGGGTCTGCGGTTCACGCCGTACGCGGACCATGATGCGGCCGCGTACCGCGAGACCGAACTGCCCGCCGGCCCGGAGCGCTACCGCCGGGAATTCGAGCGCCGCTTCGTGGATCCCATGCCGGTCCAGGCCGCCGCCCTGCGGGCGCTGATCGCCGCCGAGGCCCCCGACGTGATCCTGGCCGGCAGCATGTTCCTCGGGGTGCTGCCGCTGCTCCTCGATACCGCGCCGCGGCCGCCCATCGTGACCGTCAACGTCAGCTTCCTGTTCCTCGACCGGCCCGACCACGCGCCCGTGGGCCTCGGCCTGCCCCCGGCCCGCGACCGGGACGACCTGGTCCGCTATGCCAGCCTCAAGGCCGGCATGGACGCGGCCTTCGTCAACCCGGTGCGGGGCCTATACCGACGCGACGCTCGCGCGGCTCGGCCTGCCGCCGCTGCCGGCCTCGCTGCCGCATTCCATCGTGATCCTGCCGGACCTGTTCCTGCAGCCGACCGTGCCGGGCTTCGAGTACGATTACGGCACCCTGCCCTCCGGCCTCCGCTTCATCGGCCTGCTCCAGCCGCCGACGCCGCCCGCGCCGCTTCCGGACTGGTGGCCCGAGCTGGAACAGGCGAACGCGGCGGGCCGGCCCGTCGTGCTGGTCACCCAGGGAACGCTGGCCAACGCGGATTTCGGCGAGCTGGTCGAGCCGACCCTCGCGGCCCTGGCCGACCGGGACGATCTGCTGGTCCTGGCCACCACCGGCGGCCGTCCCGTGGACGCACTGACGGGTCCGGTCCCGGCCAACGCCCGGGTGTCGTGCTTCCTGCCGTTCCGGGACTTGCTGCCGCGGGTGAGCGTGCTCGTCACCAACGGCGGCTATGGGAGCGTCTCGCAGGCCCTCGCCGCCGGCGTGCCGATCGTGTCGGCCGGCCTGACCGAGGACAAGGCGGAGGTGAACGCGCGCATCGGCTGGTCCGGCGTCGGGATCAACCTCGGGACCAACGCACCGAGCCCGGAGGCCATCGGCGCCGCGGTGGGGCGCGTGCTCGACGAGCCCGGCTTCCGGACGCGCGCCGGGGCGCTGCGGGACGCCTTCGCGGCCCGGGACGCCATGGCCTCCATCCTGACGGCGGTGGACGACCTCGCACGGTCAAGTGCCGGCGGCGCAGGCCGTCTCGCGAGGTCGGCATGAAGCCGGCCGCCGGCGCCGGGGCGCTCCGGGTCGTCGTCGACCTCAACCGCTGCCAGGGCTACGCCCAGTGCTGCTACGCCGCACCCGAGACCTTCGCCATCCGCGGCCATGAGATCCTGTTCTACGATCCTGCGCCGCCGGCCGACCGGCGCGGCGCCGTCGACCGGGCCGTCGAGGCCTGCCCGGTCCGCGCCATCAGCCTCCAGGCCGGCCCGGATGACGGAGACGCCCCGTGACCCCCGAACCTGCCGGCATCGTCGTGGTCGGGGCATCCCTCGCCGGCCTGCGCGGCGCCGAGGCGCTGCGGCGGGGCGGCTATGACGGCCCGCTCACCCTGGTCGGCGCCGAGCCGCACCGCCCCTACGACCGCCCGCCCCTGTCGAAGCACGTGCTCGCCGGGGAACTCGCCGCCGACGCCACCCGGCTGCCGGAACTGACCGACCTCCACGCCCGCTGGCGCCTCGGAAGCCCGGCCGTTTCCCTCGATCGGGCGGCCCGCACCCTTCGGCTCGCCGACGGGTCGGTCCTGGCCTACGAGGCCCTCCTCATCGCCACCGGCGCCGAGGCCCGGCCCTGGCCGGCCGAGACCGGCGGCGGGCTCGCCGGCCTCTTCACCCTGCGTGGGCGCGACGATGCCGCGGCTCTCCGGGAGGCCCTGGTTTCGCGCCCGCGCCAAGTGCTCATCGTGGGCGGCGGCTTGATCGGCTGCGAGGCGGCGTCGTGCCTGCGCGATCTCGGCCTGCCCGTGACCCTCGTGGATCCGAATCCGGCGCCCCTGGCTCGAGGCCTGGGAAGCTTCGTCGGCGGGGTGATCGCGTCGTGCCTGCGCGACGCCGGCGCGGCGTTCCGGCCCAACACGATGGTGCGCGCCTTCGAGGGCGATGCGGCGGGGCATGTGGCACGGGCCCGACTGGCCGACGGCAGCACGATCGAGACCAACCTCGTCATCGCGGCCCTGGGGGCGACCCGGGCGACAGGCTGGCTGCGGGGCGCGGGCCTGAAGGCGGATGCCGGCGGGGTGACCTGCGACGCGGCCTGCCGGGTCCTCGACGCCGACGGGGCGCCCTGCCCGGACATCTACGCCGCCGGCGACGTCGCCCGGTGGCCGATCCCGCTCTACGGCGATCGCCTGATCGCGGTGGAGCACTGGGGCAACGCCGTCGAGCAGGCGGCCCACGCCGCGCGCAACATGCTGGCCGGCCCCGGCGACCAGCGCCCCTACGCGCACCTGCCGGCCTTCTGGTCGAGCCAGTTCGGGATCAACATCAAGGTGATCGGGCTTCCCGAGGGCGCCGATTCCGTCGCGGTGGTGCAGGGGTCTCGGTCCTCCCGGCGCTTTCTCGCCGTGTACGGCCGGGCCGGGCGCAGCATCGCGGCCGTCTCGTTCGATCAGGCCCGCTGGCTGCCCGCCTACGCGGAGGCGATCACGGCCGGCGCCGCCTTCCCGCCGATCATCGACGCCACCGACCAGCCGCGCGTTCAGACCGCCGCCCCGGGCTTCCCGTCTCCGCGCCTAGCCGCCCCGGCGCGCCCATCCACCGAGACCGTCGATGTCTGACGACGCATTGTTCGCCGCCGTGATGGATCCGGCAAACCGGGCCGATCCGTACCCGCTTTATGCCCGGTTGCGGCAGCGGCCGGTCTCCCGCCAGCGCGACGGCAGCTACGTCGTCTCCACGCACGCGGCGATCCGCGGATTGCTGTTCGATCCGCGGCTCAGTTCCGAGGATCTGCCGCCGCCCCGGCGTCCGCGCACCGGCAACCCGCTCAAGGACCTGATCCTCAATCCGATCAAGAACCGCATCAGCGCCACGCACCGACCGTTCATCTTCCGCGACCCGCCGGACCATGACCGGCTGCGCAGCCTCGTCATGCGGGAATTCTCGATCGCGCGCGTGCAGGCCCTGCGGCCACGGATCGCCCGCGAGGTGGACGCCCTGATCGATACATGTCGGGGACGCCGGGAGGTCTGCCTCGTCAGCGATCTCTCCTATCCCCTGCCGGTGACGGTGATCTGCGAATTGCTCGGCGTTCCGCGGGAGGACGAGCCGCGGTTCCAGGCCTGGGCGACGCAGCTCGCCACCGCGGTGGAGCCGGACGCGCGCCACGACGACGCGACCCGCCGCAAGATCGTCGGGGCCTTCGACGAGATCGCCGCCTATATGCGCGACCTCATCCGCGAGAAGCGGCGGCGCCCGACCGACGACATGCTGAGCGGTCTGGCCGCGCCCGGTCCGGACGGCCGCAAGCAGCTGAGCGATTTCGATCTCCTGTCGACGGCGGTCCTTCTACTGGTAGCAGGCCACGAAACCACCGTGAACCTCATCACCAACGCCATGCTGACCCTGCTCCGGCATCCCGAGCAGCTGGAGCGGCTCCGCGCCGATCCCGAACGTGCCCCCCGCCTGATCGAGGAGGTTCTGCGCTACGAACCGCCGGTGCATTTCCGGACCCGCAAGGCCCTCGGCGCGATCACGGTGGCCGGCGAGACGATCCCCAAGGGCGCGCCCGTCATCCTGCTCTTCGCCGCCGCGAACCGCGATCCGGCCCGGTTCGACGCCCCCGACCGCTTCGATCCGGACCGGTCCGATATCGAGCATTTCGGCTTCGGCGGCGGCCTGCATTATTGCGTCGGCGCGCCTCTGGCGCGGATCGAGGCCGAGATCGCCCTGGTGGCGCTGAGCCGCCGCCTGATCGCCCCGCGTCTGCCGCAGGATCCGCCCCCCTATCGGCCGGGCGCGTCCCTGCGCGGCCCGGAGCAGCTCCCCATCGGCATCGACGGGATCGCCTGAGGCAGGCAGACCTGGCACCGTTTCGAACCGTAAAAGGGCGGTGAACACCGCTGTTTCACGTGAAACATTTGTAAACCCCTCGTCCTGAGCCGGTCCAGCAGCCCCGCCCAGCCTGAGATCGACGGCCCTGAGCCTGTCATGGCCACAACGCTGCGGCCTGGCGGCCCGAGGGTTCGGCTGTCGGCGAGGCGATTCCCAAACGCGATCCCGGGGAACTTGGCCGTACCGCCGACGGCTTTACCCGGAAGGCGGCCGAGCCGGCCGCATTCCCGAAAGTCTCCGGAGATCCTCGCGATGAAGGCACTGTGCTGGCACGGCCGCAACGACATCCGCTGCGACACGGTCCCGGACCCGGTCATCGAGGTTCCCGCGAC
>NZ_BACT01000557.1:0-988 GCF_000333255.1 Methylobacterium sp. B1
GGCGGGCCACGCGCTGTGCGTGTCCTACTCGGACGTGAAGCAACTCTACTACCAGAACCCTGAATTCGGGTTCTACTTCCTGAAGCTGACAAGCGAACGCCTGTTCCAGGGCGTTCAGGGCATGGCCAAGCCCCAGGCTGTGACCGGCGACGCGCTCTGACCGCGGCCAGACCATCCGCGCGGCTCGTCTGCGCTTCCGGACCGGCCGTCCACGCCGCGCGATCGAACCATCCCGTTCGCCAGCTCCCCGCCTTGCCCCAAGGAAACACGGCCGGCCATCTGCCACATCGAGAGCGGCGTCTTCCGGGTTCCGGAAGTCGGTCTCGCAGCGGGCGCGGGCAGTGTCGTGGGCGAATTGGGCCTTCCGTCGCCGGTGCACGCGCGCACCGCCTCGCGGTCTGCGCCGAGCCGGGCAAGGTGCTGTGCGTCGGCCATTCCGATCTGAAGGACCTCTCCGATCAGAGTCCGGAATGCGGCTTCGCTTTCCTCGCGCCGACCTCGGAGCGCCTGTTCCAAAGCGTCGAGGCCGCCAGAAAGCCGCTGGCGGCCTGAGGCCCCTCGAAGGCGCAGCGCTGCTCAGAGCATGCTGGGCAGGATGCGGTCCGGCGGCCTGTGGCCGTCCATGAAGGTCTTGATGTTGATGATGACCTTCTCGCCCATGTCGGTGCGGCTCTCATAGGTTGCCGAACCCATATGCGGCAGGAGCACGACCTTCCCCTGGCGCGCGAGCTTGACGAGCCGGGGGCTGACTGCGGGCTCCTGCTCGAACACGTCGAGGCCGGCCGCCGAAACCTCGCCGCCCTCGATCAGGCGCGCCAGGGCGTTCTCGTCGATCACCTCGCCGCGGGCGGTGTTGACCACGATGGCCTCGGGCTTGAGCAGCTTCAAGCGCCGCGCCGAGAGCAAATGGTAGGTGGCCGGCGTGTGCGGGCAATTCACCGACACGATGTCGACGCGCGCCAGCATCTGGTCGAGGGATTCCCAGTAG
>NZ_BACT01000556.1:0-1456 GCF_000333255.1 Methylobacterium sp. B1
CGAGGGCCCGGGTGCGGCCGCGTTCCGACGCGGGCGGATCCTGGTGATCGACGGGAGCGCGACGTACCGGACTTTCCTCGCCGGCCTGATGGGCCAGGACGGCCATCACGTGGTCAGCGCCGACGGGCCGGACGCGGCGCTGGCCGCCCTGGACGCGGCGGCCGGCGCCGAGGCCTTCGACTGCGTGACGGTCGATCTCCTGGGCCACGCCTATGACGGCCTCGCCCTGTGCCAGGTGATCAGCGAGCGGCGCTCCGGCCAGGCGGCGGGTGCGGGCTTCCACCTCGTCGGGATCGCCGGCAGCGATCCGGCCAAGACTTTCCTCGTCGAAGCCTACGCGGCCGGGGCCGACGACGTGGTCTCGAAGACCGATGCCGAGGTCCTGGCGCTGCGGGTGCGCGGCTTCGTGCGGCGGCGCCTGCTGGAGGAGGATGACCGGCGCATCGCCGGCCAGTTCGGCGAGCGCGAGCGGGCGGTGGAGCGCGCCCGCGCCGAGGCCGAGGCGGCCGAGGCGCGGGCCGGGCTCGCCGACGCCCTGGAGCGCGCCAACCGCGACCTCGCCGACGCCAATCGCCAACTCACCGAGGCGCAGTCCAAGCTCGTCCAGGCCGCCAAGATGGCTTCGCTGGGCGAACTGGTGGCCGGCATCGCGCACGAGATCAACAACCCGCTGGCCTTCATCCTGGCCCATCAGGGCACGGTCGAACGCCTGCTCGGCGAATTGCCGGATGCCGCGCCGGACGCGGCCGCCCGCGCCGTCGACAAGGCCCGGCAACGGGTCGGCTCGATGCGGATGGGGCTGACCCGGATCCAGGATCTCGTGCTGAACCTGCGGAAGTTCTCGCGCCTCGACGAGGGCGAACGTGCCCTGGTCAACGTCCCGGAGGCGATCGAGACGGTGCTGGCCCTGATCCAGCACAAGCTCGGCGACCGGATCGCCGTGGAGCGCAGCTTCGCGGGGCGCGCCGAGATCCACTGCACCCCGGCGCTGCTCAATCAGGTGGTGATGAACATCCTGGGCAACGCCGCCGACGCGATGCCGGAGGGCGGCACGATCCGGATCACGACCCAGTCGAGCCCAGAGTTCGACGAGATCCGTATCAGCGATACCGGTCCCGGAATCCCGGATACGTTGCGGGAGAAGATCTTCGAGCCGTTCTTCACGACGAAACCGGTGGGGTCCGGTACCGGTCTGGGTCTTGCGATTGCATACAGCGTCGTTCAAGCGCATAGGCCGTCGCGAGATTGCGTGCCGCCGTGGCGCTCACGCTCAGACCCGGTCCGCTCATCGTTCGTCCTCACTCCATTCAGGGTTGCAGGCGCGCCGCATCCATCCGCAAGCAGCGGTTCGTCCCGCAGCGTATGCGGGGTCGGCGCGAGACGTCTTGATCATGACTTGATGATGATAACGGGCCGGTAGACCGCATGACCGCCAGTCGAATGATGTATTTTCCAG
>NZ_BACT01000555.1:0-6288 GCF_000333255.1 Methylobacterium sp. B1
GCCGTCGACGCCGCTGCCGATCCCGCCCCGAACCCGGCTGCCGATGCCGCAGCCGGGACGATCTCCGCCGATACGATCTCCGCCGAGACGGCCCCCCCGGACGCTTGGTCGGCCGAGGAGGAGGCGGGAGGGCTCGACCGCATCCGCACGCTCGCCGATGCCGGGGAGACCGGCGCGGCCTGGCGGGCCCTGCGGACCGCGCTGGATCGAGATCCCACCGACACGGCCCTGCGCTTCTACGAGGGGCTGCTGGCCCATACCCTCGGGCGCGACGCCGAGGCCGAGCGGGCGCTTCGGGCCGCGCTCTACCTCGACCGGGGCTTCGTGATGGCGCACTATCACCTCGGCCTGCTGCTGATCGCGCTGCAGCGCCCGCACGAGGCCGTTCGCGCCCTCGACAATGCCGTCGCCTTGAGTCAAGCCCTCGGCCCGGACACGGCGCTGCCCGAGGGCGACGGCGCTTCCGCCGGCGAGATCGCGGCCAGTGCGGCCGCGGCCCGCGCCGCGCTCGGCGTCACCGACAGCAGGAGGTCCTGATGGGGGCACGCCCGAGTGCGCAGGAGGCCCGGCCGCGGACGCGGCCGGAGCGGGATCTGCGCGCCGAGCGCGCGGTCGCCCTCGCCCGCCGCGGCGCGGTCGCGGCGGCCGCCGGCCTGGACATCGACCAGCTCGTCTGCGCCTGCGGCAGCGAGCGTTATGGCCTGCCCCTGGCAGCCGTCGCGCAGGTCCTCCCGTCACGCCCCTGCACGCCGATGCCCGGCGCGGTGCCGGCGCTGGACGGCCTCATCGCACTGTCCGGGCGGATCGTCGGGGTCCTCAGCCTCGCCCGGGCTCTCGGCCGGCCCGACGCGGCATCGGATGCGGGGTCGGAGGGTCATCTGATCGTGCTGCGCGGGCCCCATCCGCAGCCCCTCGCCCTCGCGGTGGACCGCGTGCTCGGCATCGCCCGGGTCGCCGCCTCCGGCGAGGCCGCCGTCGATCCCGACGGCTTGGGCAACGAGGCCGCTTCGGTCTATGCGCCGGGCTCCGCCTCCGGAGCGGTCGGCGACGGCCGCCCCGACTTCGTCGTCATCGACCTCCCCCGTCTCCTGCGCCGCGCCCTGCCCTGAAACGGGCCGCCTGCCCCAACCGGAGCCCTCCCCGCCCGTGTCGCTCTCGATCGGAAAACGCATCCTTCTCGGCTTCTTCGCCATCACCGCCGTGGTGGTGGCGCTCGGGCTCTACGCCCTTGAGCAGATCGGAGCGGTGCGCGACACGACCGACGCGATCGTCCGGCGGGACATGACGGTCCTGCGCCAGCTCGACGATCTCGGGAACGAGGCGCGCGATCTCGGCCTCCTGCGCCGCACCGCCGTGATCGGGATGCTGATGCAGGCTCAGGGCCGCCCGGCCCAGACCGGCGAGACCCTCACGGCCTGGCGCCAGACCGCGGCCCAGGTGGAGAACCGGCTCGCCACGACGATCCAGCTCGCCGGCGAGTACCGGGCGCAGGGCATTTCCGCCGAGCGCATCGCGGCCTGGGACCGCATCGCCGCCGCGGCGAACACGGTCCAGGGCTTCTTCCGCGAGGTCAAGGCCCAGGGCGAAGCGCAGTTCGCCGCCATCGCCCAGCAGGATGTCGCGGCGGTCGAGGCCCGCAACGCGGAGATCAGCCGCCTGCAGGCGCCCTTCCTCGACGGGATCAAGAACCTCCGGTCGCAACTCGACGGCAGCATGGCCCTGGGCCAGCGCGCCGCGCAGGCGGTCTACGAGCGCTCGCGCCTCTCGATCTACCTGACCCTGGCCGCTTCGGTGCTGCTGGCGCTCCTGATCACGTGGCTGATCAGCCGTGCGGTGGTGCGCCCCCTCGAATCGGTCATGGCCTTCGTCGCCCGCGTCGGCGAGGGCGACCTGTCCGGCCAGCTGACGGCGGGCGGCCGCGACGAGATCGGTCAGCTCTCCGCGCGTCTCAACGCGATGGTTGCGGGTCTGTCGGATCTGGCGCGGACCAACCGGGCGGCGACGGCGGATCTCAACGCGGCGGCGGCGGAGATCCGCGCCTCGGCGCAGGAGCAGGCGGCCTCGGTGGAGCAGCAATTCGCGGCGGTGCAGGAGACGGCGGCCACGGTCGACGAGATCACCCATTCGGGCGCGCAGATCAGCAAGCGGGCCACCGAGGTGATCGCCACCGCCCAGGCGACCGCGCAGACCTCCCGCCAGGGCCTGCGCGCCGTCTCCGACACCGCCAAGGCCATGGAGGCGATCCGCGAGCAGGCGGAGGCGGTGGCCGGCAACATCGTCAGCCTGTCGGAGAAGACCCAGACGATCGGCGACATCATCGAGACGGTCAACGACATCTCGGAGCGCACGCACCTGCTGGCGCTCAATGCCGCCATCGAGGCGGCGGCGGCCGGCGAGAGCGGGCGCAGCTTCGCGGTGGTCGCTTCCGAGATGAAGCTCCTGGCCGATCAGGCCAAGGCGGCCACCGGCCAGGTGCGGGGGATCCTGGGCGAGATCCAGCGGGGCATCAACACCTCGGTGATGCTCACCGAGGAGGCGGTCAAGCGCGCCGCCGCCGGCAAGACGCGCTCGGACACGACGCAGCGGACCATCGAGGAGATCACTGCCCGGGTGGAGGAGAACGTCCAGACCTTCCAGCAGATCGTCGCCTCGACCAACCAGCAGCAGCTCGGCATCGAGCAGGTGATGGGCGCGCTCCAGAACATCCGCCAGGCCAGCCAGCAGACCGCGGCCGGCACCCGGCAGGTCGAGGCCGCCTCCGCCAACCTCACCGAACTCGCCCAGGCCCTCATGGCCCTCGCCGAACGCTACCGGAACTGAGGCGGCGCGCCCCTTGGCCGAGGACATCCGCAAGCTCCTGCTCGCCGCCTTCGATGTGGAGCATCGGGAGCACGTCACGGCGATCCGCGGGGCGCTCGGCAGCGCCACGCCGGATTGGAACGACGTCTTCCGCCGGGCCCACAGCCTGAAGGGGGCGGCGCGCGCCGTCGACCTCCCCGCGGTCGAGGCGGTCGCCCACCGCCTCGAGACCCTGTTCGAGGGCGTGCGCACCGGCGCCACCGCCCTCGACCGCGAGGCGGCCAACGCCGTCCACCTCGTCCTCGACCGGATCGAGTCCTACGTCGCCGGCCTCACGGACGGGGCCGGCCCGGAGATGCCGCCCGACGCCCTGGCGGCGCTCGGGCGCCTCCTCGATCTGCCCGGGGAAGCGCCGCCGCCCGGCCCGGCCTCGGCTCCGGCCCCGAGCCCGCCCGCCATGCCATCGGCCCCGTCACCGACCCCGTCACCGGCCGCGCCTGCGCCGAAGCCGGCCCCCGAGCCGGCCGAAGCCTCCGCCGCCATCCTGCGGGTGCCGGCGGACGCCGTCGAGGCGCTGGCCCGGGCGAGCCACGATCTGGCCAGCACCCTGGCGGGCCAAGCGCCCGCAGCCGACGGCCTCGCCCGCCTCGCCCGCCTCGCCCGCGACCTGCGCCTCGGCGCGGAGACCATCGCCGCCGGGGCCGGCGCGGAGCGGCCCGAATGGCGCGCCTTCGCGGCCCGCGCCGACGCTTTCGCCCGGGAGGCCGCGGATCTGTCGCGGCGCCAAGCTTCCGCGACCAGCGCGGTCGAGGGGGCGGCGACCCGCGTCCGGGCCGCCGCCGAGCGCCTCGCCCTGGTGCCGGCCGAGACCGTGCTGGCGCCGCTGGCCCGGTCGCTGCGCGAGACGGCCCGGGAGCAGGGCCGCGAGGTCGATATCGACCTGCGGGGCCTCGACCTGCCGGTGGAGCGTGGCACGCTGCAGGCCCTGAAGGATCCGCTGCTCCACGCCCTCCGCAACGCCCTCAGCCACGGCTGGGAGGCGCCGGAGGTGCGGCGCGCGGCCGGCAAGCCGGAGGCCCTGGGCCTCGGGCTCGCGGTCGCAGTGCAGGGCTCCCGCCTTCAGGTCACCGTCTTCGACGATGGGCCCGGGCCGGACCTCGCCCGGATCGAGGCGGCGGCCCGGGCCCGCGGCCTCCTCGGTCCCGCGGCCGCCGCCGACCCGGAGACCCTGCTGCGCCTCGTCTTCGAGCCCGGCTTCTCCACCGCCGAGGCGGTCGATACCCTGTCGGGGCGCGGCTACGGCCTCTCGGTCGCCGCGGACGCCGCCCGCCAGCTCATGGGCAGCGTCCGCCTGGAGCCGCGCGATCCGGCCGGCACCGCCCTGATCTTCAGCCTGCCGCTCTCGGCGGCCCGGCGCAGCCTGCTGCTGGTCGAGGCGGCCGGGCGCAGCTACGCGCTGCCGGGGGGCGCCGTGGAGCGCCTCCTGCGCCTCAAGCGCGGCGAACTCCCGGTCGCGATGGGACGGACGATCCTGCGGCTCGGTGAGGGGGATGCGGCGACGAGCCACCCGGTCACGGACCTCGCCGCGATCCTCGGACAGTCGGCCGATCCCGCCGATCCCGGCATGCTGACCGCCGTGGTGCTGCGGACCCGCGGCGGCCGTCTGGCCCTTTCGGTCGATCGTCTGCACGACGTCCGTCCGTTCCTGGTCCTGCCCGCGCCCGCCTTCGGGGCCGATCCGGGCCTGATCGCCGGCACGGCGGTCCTGCACGGGGACGTGCCGGTCCTGGTCCTCGATCCCGAGGGGATCGCGGTCCGCGCCCTGGCCGGGGCGTCGGGCGGGTCGCTCGGAACGATGGGGCCGGCTCAACGTTCGACGACTCCCGTGTCGCCGCGCGCTTCCGCCCGCGCGACGATTCTGGTCGTCGACGATTCGATCACCACCCGGACCTTGGAGAAGGGCATCTTGGAAGCCGCCGGCTACCGTGTGGTCGTTTGCGTCGACGGGCAGGATGCCCTCGAACGGCTGCGCGCCGAGATCGAGCCCGTGGACCTGGTCCTCGCCGACGTGGAGATGCCACGGCTCGACGGGTTCGGCCTGCTCAAGGCCCTCCGGGCCGACGAGCGCTTCGCCCGGCTTCCGACGATCCTGATGACCTCCCGCGGGGATGCCGCCGACGTCGCCCGGGGCCTGGATCTCGGCGCCGACGCCTACCTCACCAAGCAGAAGTTCGACCAGCGCCAGTTGCTGGATACGATCGGGCAGCTCCTATGACCCCCGTCCGTGTGATGCTCGTGGAGGACAGCCTCGTGGTGCGCGAGCTGCTGCGCCACATCGTCTCCCGCGATCCCCGCCTCGAACTCGTGGCCGCGGTCGCCTCCGGCGAGGAGGCCCTCGACAAGCTCCGGACCGTGCGGCCGGACGTGATCTCGATGGATATCCGCCTTCCGGGCATCGACGGCCTCGAGACGACCCGCCGGATCATGGCCGAGCACCCGACACCGATCGTCGTCGTGGCGGATTCGGTCGAGGATTCCTCGCTGCGCATCTCCATGAACGCGCTGCGGGCCGGGGCCCTGTCGGTGGTCGAGAAGCCGGTGGCCACGACCCATGCCGGCTATGAGGGCGTGGCCGGCGAGATCTGCACGCAGCTGCGGATCATGGCCCAGGTTCCGGTCATCCGCCGCCGCCCGATCGGCACCGAATGGGCGGGCCGTGCCGTCGCCGCGCCCCACGCGCCGCCGGCCGAGCTGACCGGGCAGGCCCCGAGCCTCCTGGGCATCGCCGCCTCGACGGGCGGACCCCCGGCGCTGGCGCGGGTGATCGGCGCCCTGCCCCAGGATTTCCCGCTGCCGGTGCTGGTGGTCCAGCACATGGGGGCGGCCTTCATGGACGGGTTCGCCAGCTGGCTCGACAGCGTCGTGACCCTGCCGGTGGCGCTGGCCCGGGACGGGGAGCGGGCCGAAGCCGGCCGCGTCTACGTGGCCCCGGGCGACCGCCACCTGGAGATCGGCTCCGGCCGGATCCTGCGGGTGATCGATTCCGCGCCGGTCTCGGGCCAGCGCCCCGCCGCGACCGTGCTGTTCCGGTCCATGGCCCGGCAATCCGGAGCCTCCGGCATCGGCGTGCTGCTCACCGGCATGGGCGAGGACGGAGCCATCGGTCTCGCCGACATGCAGAAGGCCGGCGCCCAGACCGTCGCCGAGCATGAGAGCACCGCGGTCGTCTACGGCATGCCGGCGGCGGCTGTACGGCTCGGGGCCGCCCGGGCCGTTCTCCCCCTCGACCGAATCGCCGACCACGTCCTGCGCCTCGTTGACGGGGGGGGCTCGGCCGTGATCGAGGCCGGCACGGTTGAGGTGCCGGCCCGGATCCTGCTCGTCGAGGATTCGGAGACGCAGGCCCTGGAGCTGCGTCTGCCTCCTGGAGGCGCATGGATTCGCCGTGGAGCGCTGCGGCCTCGCCGAAGACGCCCTTCGACACCTCAA
>NZ_BACT01000554.1:0-4900 GCF_000333255.1 Methylobacterium sp. B1
TCATGCTCGACATGGCCCGGGGCCGGGTAGATCTGCGCATGCTCGGCCTGGGCCAGCGCGATCACGCTGCCCTCGCGGTCGAACACGATGAAGCGGCTGCTCGTGGTGCCCTGGTCGATGGCCCCGACGTAACGGCTCATCGTTCCCTCCCCTGTGATGCCCGACCGGTCTGGCGCCGGATCGAGGCCGAAAAGATCAGGCTGCCTCGGCCTTGCGGTCGAGGTAGGCGGTCAGGCGCGCCGCGCTGTCCGCGCTGGTGCGCAGGCCGAGCTTGGAGCGCCGCCAGAGGATATCCTCGGCGGTCACGGCCCATTCCTCGGTGCGCAGGTAATCGACCTCGGCCGCCGTGAGCCCGCCGTCGAAGACCTCGCCGAGATCGGCCATGGATTGCGCGGTCCCGACGATGTCCCGGGCCCGGGTGCCGTAGGCGCGGGCGAGGCGCCGGGCGGTCTCGTCGGGCAGGAACGGCTTCTCGGCCCTCAGCTTGGCGAGGAACTGGTCGAAATCGGCATCCTTCATGGCGCCCCCGGGCAGGACCGCGTCGCCGGTCCAGGTCTTCCTGAGCGCCGGGAAGTACGGCTTCAGCTTCTCCAGCGCGTGCTCGGCGAGCCGCCGGTAGGTGGTGATCTTGCCGCCGAAGACCGAGAGCACCGCCGCCCGTCCGCCCTGGTCCTCGACGTCAAGGACGTAGTCGCGGGTCACCGCCGAGGCGTTCTCGGCCGCGTCGTCGTAGAGCGGGCGCACGCCCGAATAGCTCCAGACCACATCGGCCGGGGTGATCTTGGTGTCGAAGGAGCGGTTGATGCAGCCGCACAGGTAGTCGGTCTCTTCCGGCGAGATCGAGACCGGGCCGGGCTCGCCCTCGTAGGGGACGTCGGTGGTGCCGATCAGCGTGAAGTCCCGTTCGTAGGGAATCGCGAAGATGATGCGCTTGTCGGGCTGCTGCAGGATGTAGGCCTGATCGCCCGCGAACAGGCGCTTGACCACGATGTGGCTGCCCTTGATCAGGCGGACCGCCGCGCGGCTGTTGATGCCCAGCGTGCCGCCGAGCGTCTCGCTGACCCAGGGGCCGGCGGCATTCACCACCGCCCTGGCCCGGACGGTGCGCTCGGTCCCGCCGCGCTCGTCGCGCAGCGTCGCGACCCAGCCGTCGCCCTCGCGCCGGGCCGAGACGACGCCGGTGCGGGTCAGCACCGTGGCGCCGCGCTCGCGGGCATCCATGGCGTTGAGCACGACGAGGCGGCTGTCCTCGACCCAGCAGTCGGAATAGACGAAGCCGCGCTTGAGGCGCTTCTGCAGCGGCGCGCCGTAATCGGAGCTGCGCAGGTCGACGCCGTGGGAGCCCGGCAGCGTCCGCAGCCGCGCCAGATGATCGTAGAGGAACAGGCCGAGCCGCAGCATCCAGGCCGGGCGCAGGCCCTCGTCGTGGGGCAGCACGAAGCGCAGCGGCCAGATCACGTGCGGCGCGAGCCGCAGCAGCCGTTCGCGCTCCGCCAGCGCCTCCCGGACGAGACGGAACTCGTAATATTCGAGGTAGCGCAGGCCGCCATGGATCAGCTTCGTCGAGGAGGACGACGTGAATCCCGCGAGATCCCCGCGCTCGGCCAGCAGGACCGACAGGCCCCGGCCGGCTGCGTCCCGGGCGATGCCGGTGCCGTTGATGCCGCCGCCGACGATCAGGAGATCGTAGGCGTCGGACGGCTCGCGCTGGCGCGTTGCTGCCGCCATGGTTCCTCCAAGGCCGCCCTGATGGCGGGTTGGCATAATATTGACACGGCCGTGTGTTTTCGCAAGCGAAAAAATGGATGTTCGTTACGGTTCGTCCGCGCTGTCGGCCACCGCGAGGGTGACACCCTGGCGCTCCATGAGCGCGACCACCTCGGCCGGCGGCATCCGGTCCGTGAAGAAGGTGTCCACCTGCTCCAGACGCCCGACCTGGACCATCGGCCGACGACCGAACTTGGTGTGGTCGGCCACCAGGAAGGTCTTGCGGGCATGGGCCAGGATGGTCTGCGTCGCCCGGACTTCCTCGTAATCGTAGTCGAGGAGCGCCCCGTCGGCGTCGATGCCGCTGATGCCGATCACCGCCACGTCGACGCGGAACTGGCTGAGCGTGTCGCAGGTGAGCTGGCCCAGCACGGCGCCGTCGCGGTTGCGCACGGTCCCGCCGGCCACGACGATGCGGAACTCGGTGGCCTCGGCCAAGGAGATCGCGACGTTGAGGTTGTTGGTGATGATGCTGAGATCGTCGTGCCGGGTCAGCTCCCGGGCGACGGCCTCCGGGGTCGTGCCGATGTTGATGAAGACCGAGCAATGCGACGGGATGCGGCTCGCCGCGAGGCGGCCGATCCGGCTCTTCTCCGGCAGCAGGGTGACGCGGCGGTCGGCGTAGTCGATGTTCTCGACGCTCGACGGCAGGCCGCCGCCGCCGCGGTAGCGCTCCAGGCGGCCCTCGGCGCTCAATTCGTTGAGGTCGCGGCGGATCGTCTGGACGGTGACGCCGAACTGCGTCGCCAGGGCCTCGATGGTGACGAAGCCGCGCTGCCGCACCGCCGTGACGATGGCGCTGCGTCGCCCCTCGACGCCGGTCGCCTCGACCCTGTCGTCGGATCTCCGGTCGAGCGGTCGTGACATCGATACTCCCTCGCGTTGCCTCCGGCCGCCGCACCGCTGTATCGGTGTTCGGCCGATGTTCGTTTGCGAACATTTTTCGTTGTCGAAGGCCGCCGCGCAAGCTTGGACCGCCTGCGGCCGGCCCGCAACCGCCGGCGGTCCGAACTATGATTCAAGGGGGCGCGGACGCCCGGCCCGCCGGCGAGCGGGCACAAAAAAGGCCTGCCGCGCATGCGACAGGCCAAGCCACCCGGGCGGTGCCGTCTCCGGCACGCCCTGGGGCCCTTCGATCACATGTTGTGGCGCATCCGGCGGTGATGCTTCATCATCTTCTTGTGCTTCATGCGCTTGCGCATCATCGGACGCTGGGCCGGAGCGGCGCCCTGCTCCATCGCGGCGGCCTCGCCGGCGCGCTCCATGCCGCCGCGCGGGCCACCGGCCTGTGCGCCAGAGGCGTTGTAGGGCGAGTTACCCTGGGCGTAGGCGGAGCCCGCGAGGAGCGTCAGCGACGCGGCGGCCAACAGAAGTTTCCTCATCATCAATCCCTGGCGTAGACCGGCGCAGGCAAAGCGTCGCACCTCGTCAGGCGCGTTGCCGCTGCGTCGGAAAATAAGCGGCCCAGACGAGACTTGGTTCCGCAGTCCCCGCCCTTGCAGCGCACAATTGCCGGGAGCGTTAACTCGGCCTATGTCGCGTCCCGTCCCGGCCCGGCCGCGACCGAGCACGAGGGGAGCGGGTGGCGGTGGCCAGCAGCGGTTCGGCCTATCTCCTGCTGGATGTCGCCGGCACGGCCTGCGCCCTGCCCCGCAGCGCGGTCGCCGAGATCCTGCCGCTCCCGGATCTCCACACGCCCCCCGCGGCCGGAGGCTGGCTCCTCGGCTTCCTCAATCTCGGCGGCGCGCCGGTTCCGGTGATCGATCTGGCGACCTTGCTGGGCCTGCGCCCGGCGGTCGCGGCGCCCGGCCTCTACGCCCACCTCGCGCTGATGCAGGGCGAGGCCGTCGCCTATCTCGTCGATCGCGTGGCGGATCTCATGACCGTCCCGGACTCCGCGATCCGGCAGGCCGAGGAGGCCGATACCCTCAACGGCTGCGTCGCCGCCGAGCTGGTCCTCGGCGAGCGCCTCGTCCACGCGCTGGCGCCGGAGCGTCTCCTGACCGCGCAGGAACGCATCCGCGTCGACGCCCTGACGCGGGCCGCCGCCGAACGTCTCGCCGCGCTGCCGCACTCCGTCTGACCGCGCGATGGCCCGTCCGGGTAGTCCCCGTCCCGATCTGGGTGCCGATCCCGCCTACGCGCCCCTCAAGGCGCGGATCATCGCGCGCACCGGCCATCATTACTACATCGACAAGGACGAGTTGCTGATCGAGCGGCTGCACCGCCGCTTCCGCGCCGCGGCCGTGGCCGACTGCGCCGCTTACGCGGGTCTCCTGTCTGACGGCGCGTCGGGAGAGGCGGAATGGGCCCGGCTCGAGGCCGAGATCACCGTCGGCGAGACGTTCTTCTTCCGCTACGCCGAGCAGTTCCAGGCGCTGCGCGAGACGATCCTGCCGGCGCTGATCGCCGCCCGGGCCTCCGAACGCGTCCTGCGCATCTGGAGTGCGGGCTGCTCCACGGGGGCCGAGCCCTATTCCCTGGCGATCCTGGTGCACGAACTGCTCGGCGATGCCCTGCCCGACTGGCGGGTCTCGATCCTCGGAACCGACATCAGCACCGAGGCGCTGGCCACCGCCCGCGCCGCCGAGTACGGCCGATGGGCCCTGCGGACGATGCCGCCGGAGGACCGGCTGCGCTACTTCACCCGTCTGCCGGCCGCTCCTCCCGGCAGAATTTGCCGACCGGATCAGAAACTTAACCCTTCGGTAACCATACCCGCCGTCAATGGTCCGGTAAGGACTCTTAACGGGCGGACATGAGCGAGACCCACCCCGAGCCGATCGATCCGGAGACCGTCCCCGCGGCGGCTCCTTCCGCGCCCCGGCCGCTCAGCCTGCGCGGACGGGCCTTCAAGGCCCTGGCCCTCTCCCCCGAGCCGCCGCTTCCCGAGTGGCTCGCGGGCCTCGACGCGGCGCTCAAGCGCTCGCCGACCCTGCTGAAAGGCCGGGCCGTCATCCTGGATTGCGCCCAGCTCAAGCCCGAGCCGGACGCCCTCGAAATGTTAATGAACGAACTCAAGGCCCGCGGCATCGCGGTCCTGGGCATCGAGGGCGCCGACACGGTCCTGGACGGCCNNTGCGCGCTTCTCGTCAAGGGACACCCGTCCGAAGAGGTCGAGATCCCGAGCGTC